>NZ_CFHWOM010000017.1:0-67239 GCF_984391705.1 Vibrio sp.
TGCTACCGTTGGACGTAAAAGTTGGCGACACGGTTATCTTCGCTGAAGGTTACGGTACTAAGACTGAAAAAATCGACGGTAAAGAAGTGCTAGTGATGTCTGAAAACGACATCATGGCGATAGTTGAGTAATAGCAATCATTGAGTAGTTTTTTGCTCAGATTCAAATACTAGTCAAATTAAAGAATTTAAAGGAAATAAAAGATGGCTGCTAAAGACGTTAAATTTGGTAACGACGCACGTATTAAAATGCTAGAAGGTGTAAACGTTCTGGCTGATGCAGTAAAAGTAACACTAGGTCCTAAAGGCCGTAACGTAGTTCTAGACAAATCTTTCGGTGCACCAACGATTACTAAAGATGGTGTATCTGTAGCGCGCGAAATCGAACTTGAAGACAAGTTCCAAAACATGGGCGCACAAATGGTTAAAGAAGTAGCGTCTCAAGCAAACGACGCTGCGGGTGACGGTACAACGACAGCAACAGTACTTGCTCAAGCTATCGTTAACGAAGGCCTTAAAGCAGTCGCTGCAGGCATGAATCCAATGGATCTTAAGCGCGGTATCGACAAAGCGGTAGTTGCAGCTGTTGAAGAGCTAAAAGCGTTATCTGTTCCATGTGCAGATACAAAAGCGATTGCACAGGTTGGTACTATTTCTGCGAACTCTGACGCAACAGTAGGTAACATTATTGCTGAAGCGATGGAAAAAGTTGGTCGTGATGGCGTTATCACTGTTGAAGAAGGTCAGGCTCTACAAGATGAGCTAGACGTAGTAGAAGGTATGCAGTTCGACCGCGGTTACCTATCTCCTTACTTCATCAACAACCAAGAAGCTGGCAGCGTTGATCTAGAAAGCCCATTCATTCTACTGATCGATAAGAAAGTATCGAACATCCGCGAACTTCTTCCTACTCTGGAAGCGGTAGCGAAAGCATCTCGTCCACTTCTAATCATCGCTGAAGATGTAGAAGGCGAAGCACTAGCAACTCTAGTTGTGAACAACATGCGTGGTATCGTGAAAGTAGCGGCTGTTAAAGCGCCTGGTTTTGGTGACCGTCGTAAAGCAATGCTACAAGACATCGCTATCCTAACTGGCGGTACAGTTATCTCTGAAGAGATCGGTCTAGACCTAGAGAAAGTAACGCTAGAAGACCTAGGTCAAGCTAAGCGCGTGACTATCACTAAAGAAAACTCAACTATCATCGATGGTGCGGGTGAAGAAGCAATGATCCAAGGTCGTGTTGCTCAAATCCGTCAGCAAATCGAAGAAGCAACTTCAGATTACGACAAAGAGAAACTGCAAGAGCGCGTAGCTAAACTGGCTGGCGGTGTTGCAGTAATCAAAGTTGGCGCAGCAACTGAAGTTGAAATGAAAGAGAAGAAAGACCGCGTTGAAGATGCACTTCATGCAACTCGCGCAGCGGTTGAAGAAGGGGTAGTTGCTGGTGGTGGTGTCGCACTTATTCGCGCAGCGTCTAAAGTTGCTAACCTTGAAGGTGACAACGAAGAACAAAACGTTGGTATCCGTGTAGCACTACGTGCAATGGAAGCGCCAATCCGTCAAATCACTAAGAACGCAGGCGATGAAGAGTCTGTTGTTGCTAACAATGTTCGCGCAGGCGAAGGTAACTACGGTTACAACGCGGCAACTGGCGAATACGGTGACATGATCGAGATGGGTATCCTAGACCCAACTAAAGTAACTCGCAGCGCTCTTCAATTTGCAGCATCAGTAGCGGGTCTTATGATCACAACTGAAGCTATGGTTACTGACCTTCCAGCTAAAGACGCTCCTGCAATGCCAGATATGGGTGGCATGGGCGGTATGGGTGGCATGGGCGGTATGATGTAGTCATCCCCTCGCTATTCATAGTGAAATTGAAAACGGAGACCTCGGTCTCCGTTTTTGTTTTTCTAGAGGACACTCTTTTTCGGATGAAATAAGTGTCTCACTTCTAATAAGTGCGAAAGTTACTTTCGTGCTTGCTTGATGTAATATGCACATATCGTCACTATCCCTCATATTCATCAGGGAATCATTTTTGGAACGAGTGTCCGATTTCTCTAATCGTTAGGGGGAACTGGACATTTCCAAATGCAAGAAGAGGTTAGCAGTGAAAGTTGCAGTAGCAGGTACAGGTTACGTTGGTCTTTCTAACGCGATGTTATTAGCACAAAACCACCACGTTGTGGCGCTAGATGTAGTAGAAAAGAAAGTAGAGTTGTTGAATCAAAAGGTTTCTCCAATTGTGGATGCCGAAATCGAAGATTTCTTATCCAACAAAGAAATGGACTTCGTAGCGACCACAGATAAACAGCTTGCTTATGCTGACGCACGTTTTGTTGTGATTGCGACACCGACGGATTACGATCCTGTGACAAACTACTTCAATACTTCGTCAGTAGAATCTGTGATTAAAGATGTCATGGTAATCAACCCTGATGCAGTGATGGTGATTAAATCTACTGTTCCAGTTGGTTATACTGAGCGAATTAAACAAGAGCTAGGTTGCGAAAATCTAATCTTTTCTCCGGAATTTCTTCGCGAAGGTAAAGCGCTTTACGACAACTTGCATCCATCACGCATCATCGTGGGTGAGCAAAGTGAGCGAGCACAAGAGTTTGCCAACTTATTGGTTGAAGGCGCTCAGAAACAGGATATTGAAGTACTGCTTACTAACTCCACCGAAGCAGAAGCGGTAAAACTGTTCTCAAATACTTACCTAGCAATGCGAGTCGCTTACTTTAATGAGCTAGATTCCTACGCAGAAGCGCATGGTTTAGATAGTCGTCAAATCATTGAAGGCGTTGGGTTAGATCCGCGTATTGGTAACCACTACAACAACCCTTCATTTGGTTATGGGGGTTACTGTCTACCTAAAGATACCAAACAGCTTTTGGCTAACTATCAAGATGTGCCAAATAATATAATTGGTGCGATCGTAGATGCAAACCGCACTCGCAAAGATTTCGTTGCTGAGTCGATTTTGAAGCGCGATCCAAAAGTTGTCGGCATATATCGTTTGATCATGAAAGCCGGCTCTGACAACTTCCGCGCATCATCGATTCAAGGCATTATGAAGCGTTTGAAAGCCAAAGGTATTACGGTAGTGGTATACGAGCCAGTGTTGGAAGAAGATGAGTTCTTCCATTCTGAAGTTATGCGAGACTTAGAAGCCTTTAAAGCTAAATCGGATGTTATTGTTTCTAACCGCATGGCAGAAGAATTGGCAGATGTGGCAGATAAAGTTTATACCCGCGACTTGTTTGGCTCTGATTAAACGTCTTCTCAAATTCATAAATAAAGCTCCTTTCGGAGCTTTATTTATTTTTAAGGTGCTGGTGAACGTATTCTCTAATGTATAGGACGACCTGGTCTTCAAACCAAGGGTTTCGCTTTAACCACAAGGTGTTTCTTGGTGAAGGGTGAGGTAGGGGAATGCAGTTTGGCGCCCAACGTTGCCACTCTTTAACCGTTTCTGTCAGTGTATTCGGTTTGTCATCTAGGTAGTAGTTTTGTGCATATTGTCCGATGAGTAACGTCATGCCGATATTTGGTAACCGCTCTAAGATTGCCTGATGCCATGTAGGTGCACACTCTTTTCTCGGTGGTAAATCGCCACTTTTTCCTTTCCCCGGATAACATAGCCCCATCGGCATGATGGCAATTTGGCTCTGGTCATAAAACTGCTCTTTATCCAGTTGAAGCCAATGTCTTAATCTATCTCCGCTTGGGTCGTTCCAAGGGACAGACGTTTGATGAACCTTCAGTCCTGGGGCTTGCCCTATGATAAGCAGCTTAGCGGACTCGTTTGCTTGGACAACTGGATTGCAACCAAGCTCTAAGTAGGGGGCGCATATCTCGCACTTTCTTACCTGAACAAGTAACTGGTCTAGCTTATGTATATTGTCCGACACCTCAATATCCTTTATCCACATCAACTTGGTTTATTAAACTGAAGCCATCACGCCATCTTTGGTAATTCTCAGTAAAAATTTCAACCACTTGTTCTGGGAAGCTTAGGGCAGCGATATGAGGGGTGATAGTAATGGATTTATGTGACCAAAATGAGTGCTCCTCGGTTAATGGCTCATTATCGAACACATCTAAATAAGCGTGAGATAACCAATGATTGTCCAAAGCTTGCAATAGGGCCGCTTCGTCTACGGCAGTTCCTCGGCCGACATTAAACAGCAGTGCTTGATTGCAGAAGCTGAGATTGTCGAGATTGAAAATATGATGCGTGTCTGGAGTATTGGGTAGGGTATTAACGATCACATCTGCTTCTTTCAGAGCGGTGGATAGTTCTTGGATGTGATAAGTCGTATCAAAAGGGCTGTTCTTGGCCGGAATACCACTGCGGTTTACGCCTGACACGTGAATACCAAAGGCTTTGGCGGTTGTTGCCAAATAGCTACCAATTGATCCTGTACCAAGAATAACCATATTTAAGTTGTTTAATGATTGGTAAGGAATGGGCTGCCAAGTCATATCTCTTTGCTGCTGTGCGTATTGCATGAAGTGACGATGATATTGAATAAGATAACCAAGAACGTACTCTGAAATCTGTTGACCGAAAATACCTTTTACATTGGTGAACTCACCACTAAACTCATCCAAAGCAGGGATGAGAGCATCGACGCCAGCGTAAATGGATTGAATCCACTCTAAACGAGTAAAGTCTGCAATGCATGAAGCTGCCATTGGTGGAGAAGCAAGTAATATGTTTGCTTCTTGGCGTGATGTGGTGATCTCTAAATCCGGTAAATTAGCTTGTTCAAGTAACGCTTGGTACTTCGAGTCATCTTCCGTGAGAAGATACACTTTATGTGTGAAATTGTTCATCGGCTTGCTTTTTTCCCTGCTGGTTATCAAGTACACTTTCGCTGTCTAATTCAGCAACTAGGTCGACAGACCCTAAGAGTCTCTATGCTACAGAATCCTCTTCAGCTTCGTCTTGAGAAGTTTGAACCCTGGAAACAGATTACCTTTATGGCGTGTCTATGTGAACGTATGTATCCAAACTATGCCATGTTTTGTCAAACGACAGAGTTTGCCGAGGCGCGTGTTTACCGCGATATCCTAGACAGCATCTGGGAGCAACTCACGGTGAAAACCGCTAAAGTTAACTTTGAGCGCCAGCTTGAAAAGTTAGAAGAGATCATTCCTAGCTCTGAAGATTTTGATTTTTACGGTGTGTACCCAGCAATTGATGCTTGTGTAGGTCTATCGACTCTAATCCACGGCCTGCTTGATCGCGACTATTTGTACGAAAATATGCAAAAGCTTAGCCAGCAATCGGTGATGACGGTAGCACAGCTTGAAGAGGCTCAAACGGGTGAAGAAATTACCAATGAGAATCAAAAAGATAATGAAGCTGTTTGTGCTGAGTGGGACGTACAGTGGGCAATTTTCCGCCCGTTGAAGGATGCGCAAGAGCGTGACATTGAGTTGATTAAAGACCTGCGCGCTGAGCTTAAAGAGGAAGGCGTGAGCAATATTGGTATTGAACTCTAGAACGCAGTTTATTCACTAAACTAAAAGGGGTTGATGTTTTCGCATCAACCCTTTTGTTTTTCTAGAGCTCAGTGTGATTAGTTTTCTTCTTTTTTTGCTCTCGCTTCTTCAAGCTCGTCATCGTCTTCGTCGCGATTTTCAATTACGCCGTGGCGTTCTTTCCACTTTTCCCAGCGCTCAAAGGCAAGCTCTTGCATGTCGGTGGTTCGGTCAGCTTCGTCGACGATCTCTTCACCCACTAAGTGCTCAAAGATATCTTCTAAGGTCAAGATGCCTTGCACTGTTCCGTACTCATCTACAATCATCGCAAGCTGCAGTCGGTTTGCCATCATCTGTTCAAATGCTTTTGGCAGAGCAATCGTGTTGAGCAGAACATGAACTGGACGCATTACTGCACCCAATTGCTTCTCGCCACAACCACCTTGCTGCAACTTGAACAGCTCTAAACGGTGCACGAAACCAATAATATTATCTTTTGATTGGCTGTAGACCAGTGGTCGCGAGAATGGTGTGTCTTTGTATTCCGTTAAAAACTCATTGATGCTCATTTCCGCATCTACGCGAAACACAACTGGGCGAGGCGTCATCACTTGCGTGACTGGCACATCTTGGATGCCCAATAAGTTGTTGAGGATCTTGGTTTCGCCTTCAGCAAACTCCCCGCTCTCTTTCGCTAGTAGTGCCATTGCAGATAGTTCATCTCGCATTTTTGGTGCTTCATGGCCACTGGCTAAGCGTTTGGTGATTTGTTCAGAGAACCAAACAAATGGAGTTAGTGCCCAGACCATCCAGCGTAATGTAGTTGCTGCCATTGGTGCGAGTTGACGCCAGTAAGTGGCACCAATTGTTTTCGGTACGATTTCAGACAAGAGCAGAACTGCGAAGGTAAGCACTGCGGAAAATACGCCTAGCCACTGGCTACCAAATACGACAGCAGCTTGTGCACCTGCGATCGCCGCACCAATAGTATGCGCAATAGTGTTTAGCGTCAGGATAGAAGCAAGTGGTCGGTCGATATCTGCTTTTAGTTTGGTCAAAGACTCCGCTGCAGGGTGACCTTGTTGACGCAACTGAGCAATATAACTTGGTGAAATACTCAGAAGAACCGCTTCTAAAACGGAACAGATAAACGATACGCCAATCGCGACGGAGACGTATAGAGTTAGCAGTAACATAAATGTCCTATGGAGGTTAATTAATTACCGACACCCATCAAAAAATGAGTCGGGTTTAGAAGTGTTTGTTATACCCGAAATTGGTGTCAGTATCACAACCGAACTTTGCATGTTACCCATTGGATTTTTCAATTCCAGCCGGGATTTATCATACCTGGGCATTATTGGTGTGAGTGTTTTTTCTTCGCATCAGCTCCTGCAACATCAGGCTTCGCAGGCTATTGCTAATGTATAAATAAGGTCAAAAATAGTTAAAAACAAGTATTAGCATAGCTTCTGATAGTAACAAATTGTGAGTTAATACTCAGATTATGGTTAAAAGTACGTCATGAAAGCCAAAGATCGCTTACAAACCTTTGCCAGATGGGGCATTTATGTTTTAGAGTGAGTTGAATTCGATAACATATGAGAAGGGAAACCTAATGAACAAGACCCAATTAATCGACTTTATCGCAGAGAAAGCAGACCTATCTAAAGCGCAAGCTAAAGCTGCTCTTGAAGCAACTCTTGACGGTGTGACTGATGCACTTAAAGAGGGTGACCAAGTTCAACTAATTGGTTTTGGTACATTTAAAGTTAACCACCGTGCGGCTCGCACTGGTCGTAACCCAAAGACTGGCGAAGAAATCCAAATCGCTGCAGCTAACGTTCCTGCATTCGTAGCGGGTAAAGCTCTTAAAGACGCTGTAAAATAATTAGATAAACTACTCCAGAGTTTTTGCTGGAATTGTTTAAAATACGCCAAGGTAGCTTCTATCTTGGCGTATATTTTTATTATGAAGAAATTTTTATTGTCAGCATTGCTTGGCTCATTATTGGTGGGATGCTCGTCAGGAACGCCAACGCCGAATCTTGACCAGTTCTCAGATTATACTGGTGGCCGCTCCATGGGGGATGCCACAAGCCTGTATTGGTATACAGAGCGTTTGTCTTCCTCTTATACCGCAGCCGATTATGTAACTGCGGGTGATTATGGTTGGTATCAAACAGACTACCGTTGGGCTGAGGGAGAGTTAAGGGAGTTAGTTCGTGAAGGTGAACAACTTACCGATAATCAAAAATTAGCGCCGTACCGCATCCATGTTCGCTTTAACAAAGAAGGTGATGCGGTGTATCAGCAATATCGTTTAGATGGTCGTGTGCTTCCTTTAAGCCGCGATAAACTTGCTTGGCTAAGGCAAGAAGCTCTAGATATTGTTGAGACCACTAAGCAGAACGACAAAGATGGCTTAGAGCTTATTCAAGGCTACTGGGATGGAAGTACTTTCGAGACTTGTGGTGGCAATAACTATTCGATGATTGAATTTAACCAGACGCTGCCTAGCTTTGTGGTCAACCGTCTGTCGTCGGTAGATAACTACATAGCTTTGCTAGGCTCAACTCGTGGTAGTAGAGTGACAGTGAAAGAGCTACTGATGTTGGCGGAAGATAGCCAAGATTGTATCGAGCGTCCAAGCTTGATTGAAGAATAACCTCGGTTATAAAACTAAAAAGGCGCTCATCATGAGCGCCTTTTACGGATGTAAACCAGCGGATATTGTTGGTTACTTTTCTTGCTCACGTGCAATCGCGCGGTAGCCGATGTCGTTGCGGTGGAACATACCATTCCAGCTCACCTGTTTAGCCAGAGCGTAAGCTTTCTCTTGCGCCTCTGAAACGCTATTACCTAGTGCTGTTGCACACAGTACACGACCGCCGTTAGTCACCACTTCACCCGCTTCGTTGTTTGCTGTGCCCGCATGGAAGATCTTCTGATCGTCAGCGTGCTCAGTTGGTAGTGAAATCACATCACCTTTTGCGTAGTCAGCAGGGTAACCGCCAGCCGCTAGGACTACGCCGATGGATGCGCGCGGATCCCATTTAGACTCTGCTTCATCTAGCTTCTCATCGATAGCCATTAGACATAGCTCAACAAGGTCAGACTCCATACGCATCATGATAGGTTGTGTTTCTGGGTCTCCGAAGCGGCAGTTGTACTCGATAACTTTCGGTGTACCATCTTTGTCGATCATTAGGCCTGCGTATAGGAAGCCCGTGTAAGGATGGCCTTCTGCGTCCATACCGCGCACGGTAGGGTAGATAACTTCTTCAAGAATACGCTCATGGATTTCAGGTGTAACCACAGGAGCAGGAGAGTAAGCACCCATACCACCAGTGTTAGGGCCTGTATCTTTATCGCCGACACGTTTGTGGTCTTGGCTGGTGGCCATTGGTAGCACGCTTTGACCGTCAACCATCACGATGAAGCTTGCTTCTTCACCTTCAAGGAATTCTTCGATTACCACGCGGCTACCGGCTTCACCAAATGCGTTGCCAGCCAGCATGTCTTTGATTGCGTCTTCTGCTTCTTCAAGGGTCATTGCAACGATAACGCCTTTACCTGCAGCAAGGCCGTCAGCTTTCACTACGATAGGAGCGCCTTGTTCGCGAACGTAAGCTAGAGCTGGTTCAATCTCAGTGAAGTTTGCGTAAGCGCCTGTTGGGATCTTGTGTCGCGCTAGGAAGTCTTTAGTGAATGCTTTTGAGCCTTCTAGCTGTGCAGCGGCTTCTGTTGGACCAAAGATTGGTAGACCTGCTTCGCGGAAAGCGTCAACCACACCGATAACTAGCGGCGCTTCTGGGCCAACAATCGTTAGCTCGATTTTTTTCTCTTGAGCGAAAGCAACCAGCTCAGAGATTGCTTCAACGCCGATGTTTACGTTCTCAAGCTTTGGCTCAAGCGCTGTACCTGCATTGCCAGGTGCAACAAATACTGTCTCAACATTTGGGTTTTGTGCAGCTTTCCAGCCTAAAGCGTGCTCACGACCGCCAGCACCAATGATTAATACATTCATTTATTTATCCTTTGATAGCTGCGCCATATTGCAAATCTCTGTGTCGAGCTTGCTCATTTATAGTTATACATTCTTTATAACTAAGAGGGCGAGCTCTCCTTGACCTTAACAATATGGCTTTGCTCTAAAATGAAAATTTCCAAAAATAAGAGTATTTCAAGTTAGTTAAATTAAATAAGCTCTGCTAAAAGTAGTTGGTGCTGTGGCTAGGCAACAATTGAGCCCATCTCCGGGAGCATAGCCTGCTATGTGACCGGGGTGGGCGAAAGCAGTTAACGACGCCACAGTGCCAAATACGAAGAGAGAATTAGTGACGGAAGTGACGCATTCCGGTAAAGATCATCGCCATACCGTGCTCGTCTGCTGCTGCGATAACTTCGTCATCACGCATAGAGCCACCTGGTTGAATCACACACTTAATGCCTGCTTCTGCAGCCGCGTCGATACCATCACGGAATGGGAAGAACGCATCGGATGCCATTACACAGCCTTCGACTTGTAGACCTTCGTCTGCAGCTTTAATACCTGCAATCTTCGCTGAGTAAACACGGCTCATTTGGCCAGCACCGACACCGATAGTCATGTCGCCTTTCGAGTAAACAATTGCGTTTGATTTAACGTATTTCGCTACCTTCCAGCAGAATAGGGCGTCTTTTAGCTCTTCTGCTGTTGGCTGGCGTTTAGACACGACTTTAAGGTCATCTAGGCTAACCATGCCTTGGTCACGGTCTTGAACCAGTAGGCCGCCGTTAACGCGTTTAACATCAAAGCCAGTGGTCTTAGTTGTCCACTCACCACATTCTAGTAGGCGAACATTCTTCTTCGCTGCTACCACTTCAATTGCTTCAGCTGATACAGAAGGGGCGATGATGACTTCAACAAATTGGCGCTCAACTATAGCTGTTGCTGTTTCTGCGTCTAGCTCTTGGTTGAAGGCGATGATGCCGCCGAAAGCTGATGTTGGGTCTGTTTTGTATGCACGGTCGTAAGCTTCTAAGATGTTGCCACCTAGTGCGACACCACATGGGTTCGCGTGCTTAACGATGACACAAGCGGGCTCGTCGAACTCTTTTACACACTCAAGGGCTGCGTCAGTGTCAGCGATGTTGTTGTAAGACAGCGCTTTGCCTTGGATTTGGCGAGCAGTAGAAACCGATGCTTCTTCAGGGGTCGCTTCAACATAGAAAGCCGCTGATTGGTGGCTGTTCTCACCGTAGCGCATGTCCTGCTTTTTCTCGAACTGCTGGTTGAAGGTGCGAGGGAATTTGCTCTCTTCGTCACCCTCTTTGTTCTCTCCGTAAGAAGGAACCATAGTGCCGAAGTAGTTAGCGATCATGCAATCGTAAGAGGCTGTGTGCTCGAATGCTGCGATAGCAAGGTCGAAGCGAGTGTCTAGAGTAAGAGATTTTTCGTTCGCGTCCATTTCAGCGATAACACGGTCGTAGTCGTGTGCATTAACCACGATAGTTACGTCTTTGTGGTTTTTCGCCGCTGAACGAACCATAGTTGGGCCGCCGATGTCGATGTTCTCAACCGCGTCCGCTAGCGTGCAGCCTTCTTTAGCTACGGTTTCTGCGAATGGGTATAGGTTTACAACAACCATATCGATAGGGTTGATACCGTGAGTTTCCATCACGTCATCGTCTTGGCCGCGACGGCCTAGAACACCACCATGAACTTTTGGATGCAGAGTTTTAACGCGGCCGTCCATCATTTCAGGGAAGCCAGTGTAGTCAGAGACTTCCGTTACAGAGATGCCTTTTTCTGCCAGTAGGCGAGCCGTACCACCAGTAGATAGAATATCGACACCACGTTCAGCGAGTGCCTGAGCGAATTCTACAATGCCAGTTTTGTCTGATACGCTGATAAGTGCGCGGCGAATAGGACGAGCGTTACTCATGCTTCTATTTCCTCAAAGTCACAGTAAGATAAAGATGTTTGCCAAAAATGAACTTGTTTTTACTTGGCTGATTGAATTAGCAGTAAAATATTGGCCAGTTTTGGTAAAGACCTTTGTTAGCAATATTGCTATTGGAACAGTCTCTGAGATTGATGGCGCGTATTCTAACCAATTTATTACAAAAAAGCTCGCGCAATCGTTTGGCATCGCAAAAATAATTGCAAATAACTCAATCTTTGGCTTTAAAAGTAACGAAATAGTTAATTAGGACAGTTATGTTTCAGATAGGTGAATTAGCGAAACGCTGCGGCGTGACCGCAGATACGCTTCGCTTTTACGAGAAAAATCAGCTAATAAAGCCCGCAGGGCGCAGTGAGTCGGGCTATCGTCTTTACAATGAGGAAAACCAGCAGCAAGTCAGCTTCATCTTGAAAGCAAAAGATTTAGGCTTGAGTTTGGATGAAATCAAAGAGCTGTTAGAAATAAAACTTGAGGCGACAGAGCATAGTTGCGCTGAGGTAAAAGCGATCACAACGGCTAAGTTGAAGCTGATTGATGAAAAAATCAGTGAATTGACCAGAATTCGTAGCGCTTTGAGGAAGATAAATGATGCTTGTTGCGGCCATGTGGATGATGACGCCAGTCACTGCTCTATCTTAGGGGCGCTAGCTGAAGATGAAGTGGGCAGTGAATCGTGCTGTAACGATCCAAGCCACTCTTAAGAGGCGATGAGGATCTTAGTATTATTTGCTTCGATTTTCATCTCTGGCAAGCTGGTGTGATAAATAGTGACTTGATTTCGACCTGTGTGCTTAGAGTAATACATCGCTTTATCAGCTTGAATCAATAGTTCCTTTACATCACTGAGTCGTGTGTTTACTTCAGATATACCAATACTCACTGTCGGATAGATAATCTTGTCATCAACATGACATGGTGTTTTTTCTATAGACTCGCGTATTCGCTCAGCAATGTCATAGGCTTGAATGGCACTGATGTTATTTAGCATGACACCAAATTCTTCACCGCCTAGACGGCCAATAGCATCGGTCGCTCTAAGCTGCTTTTGGCAGATGTCTGCGACGTGAGTAATGACTTCATCTCCTGATAAGTGACCCACTTGATCATTGATTTCTTTGAAGTGGTCTATGTCTATCATAAGACAGCTGACATTTTGATAAGTCTTTAACGCGTGGGTGAAGGCATCGTTGAGCTGTAGTGTAAAGGCTCGTCGATTGAGGATGCCTGTAAGCTCATCGGTCTCAGAAAGTCGTTTGAGGTTTTGTTCGTGTTTATGAGCATGGGTAATATCACGCTCCTGCCATAGCACATACTGTTTATCAGCTAGAGTGCAAAGTGGTTTTATTGTTGCTTCAAACCAGCTTTCGTCCTCTAACTGCTCTAGTTCATCAATTGATAAGTGTAAGCAATCAATCGGAGATATAGAGTACTGAATAACGCTCGTGGTTTGAGTCTCTAGAACAAGGGTAAGTGCTTGCAGTAGTTCTTCTGCTTTGGTTTTACTTAGAATGTCATGTAAGAAACTTGCTTTAGATTGGTTTGAGTCTAAGCGGGTCGAATGAAATGTCCCCCCAAAGCCCTCGACAAAACGGCCATGCTGATCGAGTACAAATAGCTGTTCGGGTAGCTCATTCAGCAATAGCTGCAGCCATTCTTCCCGTTGCATATCAATCATATAGCCCAATCCAGACAATTAAAGAGCCATCCATTATATAAGGGCATTTTATGTGATCAATCTCAATAGATCACACTTTGATTATAATTTGGTCAATAAGTACTACGTTCTGTTGGTGCTACAGGACTAAGCCGAAGGTTTATCTGCCGATGGCGAAGGAAGAAGGTGATTGTTATACAAAGAAAAAGCCGAGTCTTTAGGACTCGGCTTTCTCAAATTCAGAAATAATGCACTGAAGGATTAGTTCATGCCGTATTTCTTAAGTTTCTTGCGAAGAGTACCGCGGTTGATACCCATCATAGTTGCTGCGCGAGTCTGGTTACCGCGAGTGTACTGCATGATAGTATCTAGTAGTGGCTGTTCAACTTCAGCTAGAACTAATTCGTATAGCTCTGTTACTTCTTGGCCGTTTAGTTGAGCCAAGTAGTTTTTAAGAGATGCTTTAACAGAGTCACGTAAAGGCTTCTGAGTAATCTGGTCTTGTGACGTTACTGTAGTTACTGTTAATGCTTCTGAAGTCAGATTTTGTTCGAACATATTCGGTCTAGCTCTTCTCTTAATTATGATGCAACGTTTAGCCGTCAGGTTGAAGCCGTAGCTTCAGTTAATCAGGCTTTATCAAAATACTCTTCTAACGCCTCAAGTTGCAGCTCAGCTGCGTCAATGGCGTTGAAGGTACGGCGAAACTCACTCGCTTGCTCATGCTCTTTTAGATACCAACCAACGTGCTTACGCGCGATTCGTGGGCCTAAATACTCTCCATAGAAACTATGTAGGGCATTCACATGACCAAGCAGGATGTCTTTCACTTCCGAATAAGGAAGATCAGGCATCGTGGTGCCGTTTTCCAAAAAGTGTTGGATTTCCTGGAAAATCCACGGACGACCTTGGGCAGGGCGTCCAATCATTAGAGCGTCTGCCCCAGTGTACTCTAGGACAAATTTGGCTTTCTCAGGGCTATCGATATCACCGTTAGCAATAACCGGAATAGAGATCGCTTGTTTTACCGCTTTAATGCTGTCGTATTCGGCCTCACCTTTGTACATACACGCTTTTGTTCTGCCATGCAGAGCTAGAGCTTGTATGCCGCAGTCTTCGGCTAATTTAGCGATTTGAACACAGTTTTTGTTGTCTGTGTCCCAGCCAGTACGGGTTTTCAGTGTCACAGGGACATCTACTGCCTTTACTACAGCTTGCAGAATATCTTTAATGATATCTGGGTACTGAAGTAGAGCAGAACCGGCTAGCTTTTTATTCACTTTTTTAGCTGGACAGCCCATGTTGATGTCGATGATTTGCGCACCGTTTTCAACACTAAACTGAGCAGCATCGGCCATAAGCTGTGGATCAGCTCCTGCAATCTGTACAGAGCGAATGCCCGATTCGCCTTCATGTACCATGCGTTGCTTTGATTTTGACGTTTTCCATAGTTTTGGGTTTGACGACATCATTTCACTGACGGCCATGCCCGCACCATAGCGAAGACACAACTCTCGGAATGGTCTATCCGTCACACCTGCCATAGGGGCAACGATGAGATTATTCTTAAGTTGGTAGTTTCCGATTTTCAAAACGTCTTCACAGCTTAGTACCAGTAAGGGCGCGCATTTTACGCATTTTTTAGCGCTGTGAAAAGACTAATATTTGAGCATTTACAAATTGTTTTCGCAAAATGCCCAAAAATCAGTCAATTAACTCGCAAAGTCTTATCTAGCCTTGCTTGCGACCAGAGATGCGACACCATTCACTCTGCTCTTTGATAGGATCAATGTGAAGCTCGTCACGGTAATAGTTAGCGACATCTTCTGCTTGAGTATCTAGAACTCCAGACATCGCTAAGTCTCCATTTGGTTTTACCAAAGACTTAATAATTGGAGATAGTTCACGTAGTGGACCAGCCAAAATGTTAGCGACAACGACATCTGCAATTAGGCCTTCAGGTTGATCTTGAGGTAGGAAAACTTCAAGTTGGTCAGCAACGCCATTGCGCTCGGCATTGTCTTTTGAAGCGAGCAATGCTTGAGGATCAATATCGATCCCGATAACTTTTGCTGCGCCCAATTTGATCGCTGCGATCGCCAGGATGCCAGAGCCACAACCAAAGTCGATTACGGTTTTGCCAGCAAGGTCTAAGCCTTCTAGCCATTCTAGACATAGGGCCGTTGTTGGGTGCGTGCCAGTGCCGAAAGCCAGGCCTGGGTCTAGCATCACGTTTACAGCGTCAGGCTCAGGGATATCGCGCCAACTTGGGCAAATCCATAGACGCTCGCCAAACTTCATCGGGTGGAAGTTGTCCATCCACTCACGTTCCCAGTCCTTATCTTCCAACTGCTCTACTTTGTAAGCAAAGCCTTGTGCAAGTAGGCCACTAAGCTTGGTTTGCTCAATGATGAAGTTAGTATCTGCTTCAGCGTCATACAGCGCTAGGATATCGGTATCGCCCCACAAGCGCGTCTCGCCAGGTAGAGGTTCGAATACAGGAGTATCCTGCGCGTCTAAGAAGGTCACAGACAGCGCACCAGTCTCTTCCATTAGCATATCGCCGATCTGTTCAGCGTTTTCATTGGTCGCATTGAGTTTGATTTGAATCCAAGGCATGAGTATGAGCTCTTTACATTGATTGATATGATTTGGCGCAGAGTGTAGCAGAAAAGGCTAACAAGTGCGCGAAAACAAAAATGCTCACCGAAGTGAGCATTTTCATTATTATGGTAGCGATATCGCTTACTGCAGGCCTAGTTTCTTCTCTAGGTAATGAATGTTGGCACCACCGTGTTGGAAGTTCTCATCATTCATAATCATTTCTTGCAGAGGCACGTTAGTTTTGATGCCTTCAACGATCATCTCGCCAAGTGCGTTCTTCATACGTGCAATCGCAACATCACGGTTCTCACCAAACGTGATTAGTTTACCGATCATTGAGTCGTAGTGAGGTGGCACTGTGTAACCTGTGTAGATGTGCGATTCCCAACGAACACCCATGCCGCCTGGAGCGTGGAAACGTTCGATCTTACCTGGTGAAGGAAGGAAACGTTCTGGGTCTTCTGCGTTGATACGACACTCAATCGCATGGCCGCGGATCTTGATGTCTTCTTGAGTGAAAGACAATGGCTGGCCAGCAGCAACGCGAAGCTGCTCTTTGATTAGGTCTACGCCAGTTACCATTTCAGTTACTGGGTGCTCAACCTGAATACGAGTGTTCATTTCGATGAAGTAGAACTCGCCGTTTTCGTAGAGGAACTCGAATGTACCTGCGCCGCGGTAACCGATTTCGATACATGCACGAGTACAGCGTTCACCGATGTACTTACGCATTTCTTCAGTAATACCAGGAGCTGGCGCTTCTTCCACAACTTTCTGGTGACGACGCTGCATAGAACAGTCACGTTCACCTAGATGGATAGCACCGCCTTGACCGTCAGCAATAACCTGAACTTCAACGTGACGAGGGTTTTCTAGGAATTTTTCCATGTAAACCATATCGTTGTTGAATGCCGCTTTCGCTTCTGCGCGCGTCATTGCGATTGCTTCTACAAGCTCGCCCTCGCTGCGAACAACGCGCATACCGCGACCACCGCCGCCACCAGAGGCTTTGATGATTACTGGGTAGCCAATACGTTTAGCGTGCGCTTTGTTTTTTGCCTCGTCGTCATCAAGAGGGCCGTCTGAGCCAGGTACACAAGGTACGCCGGCTTTTTTCATTGCAGTGATAGCAGAAACTTTGTCACCCATCATGCGGATGGTGTCTGCTTTAGGGCCAACGAAGATGAAGCCGCTGCGCTCAACTTGCTCAGCAAAATCTGCATTTTCAGACAGGAAGCCGTAACCCGGGTGGATCGCTACTGCGCCTGTTACTTCAGCCGCAGAAATGATGCGAGGGATATTTAGGTAGCTGTCGATACCACGAGCTGGACCGATACATACTGTTTCGTCTGCAAGTAGTACGTGTTTTAGGTCGCGGTCAGCAGTCGAGTGAACAGCTACCGTTTTGATGCCCAATTCTTTACATGCGCGAAGGATACGAAGTGCAATTTCACCTCGGTTCGCGATGACTAATTTATCTAGCATAAGAGAGAGCCTCTATTATTCGATAACAACAAGTGGTTGGTCGAATTCAACTGGCTGGCCGTCTTCAACTAGGATAGCTGTTACAACACCAGACTTGTCAGCTTCGATTTGGTTCATCATTTTCATTGCTTCAACGATACATAGAGTGTCGCCAGCGTTAACAGTTTGACCAACTTCAACAAACGACTTCGCGTCTGGGCTTGGAGAGCGGTAGAAAGTACCTACCATTGGAGAAAGAACTTGGTGACCTGCTGGAACCGCTGGTGCTGCCGTTGCCGCTGCTTCTGCTACTGGCGCAGGTGCCGCTGCTGCTGGAGCTGGTGCAGCTACTGGAGCAGGTGCCGCTGCGTACTGAACAGGTGCTACAGGTGCTGCAGTACCGCTACGGCTGATGCGTACCGACTCTTCACCTTCAGAGATCTCTAGCTCAGCAATGCCAGATTCTTCTACTAACTCGATAAGCTTCTTGATTTTACGGATATCCATCTTTTCTTTCTCTTTTATCTTGTGAATAAGACAGCTCAATAGAGCTGCAGAGTGATTCGTTACGATGAGAGTCTATGACTTCAACGTTTGTTGGGTTAGCTTGCCTGCAGTTTCTTTAAAGCTGCCGACAGAGCGAATTCGTAACCTTGAGCACCTAAACCACAGATCACGCCCTCTGCTTTATCAGACAGATAAGAGTGATGGCGGAAAGGCTCTCTGGCGTGCACATTTGATAAGTGCACTTCGATAAATGGGATCGCAACGCCAAGTAGGGCGTCTCGCAGTGCCACACTGGTGTGTGTGAACGCTGCGGGATTGATAATGATAAAATCCACGTTGCCATAAGCTGCGTGGATTCGTTCAATCAGTTCGTACTCGCGATTTGACTGTAGATGTTCCAGTTCTACACCCGCAAGTTCCGCTTGTTTAGTCAGTGATTCGATGATTTGTGGAAGCGTTTGAGAACCGTAATGTGCCGGTTCGCGTAGCCCCAACAAGTTCAGATTCGGACCATTTAAGACAAGAATGCGTGATTTTGCTGCCATTGTGTCGCTATCTTCCTAATACATGAGACGAACTTAGATATTCCCATATTATCGCAGATTCAGCATGGTTTCTTTGTAAGAAATTGGTCTGGATCTTTGAAATAGACCCAGATTATAGCTAATTCAGCGCATTTAGCAGCAATTTACTGGTCTAATCACCCAGAGGAGGGGAGTGATTTTGCTACCAAGGTAACAAAACTGGTCGTTTTCGCGTCATGTGCAGGTGCAGTTTTGTGCTCCAACAAACAAAAAAGCCGTCACGTTAGTGACGGCTTGACTTCAATTAGACTGTTTAAAACAGTGAATTAAGCGAGTTCAGCTTTTTCAGCGATAAGCTTATCAACAACACTTGGGTCTGCCAGCGTTGAAGTATCACCTAGGTTGCTCGTATCACCGGTTGCAATCTTACGTAGGATACGACGCATGATCTTACCTGAACGAGTCTTCGGTAGAGAGTCAGTCCAGTGCAGTACATCTGGTGTAGCGATTGGGCCAATCTCTTTACGTACCCAGTTTTTCACTTCTGCGTGGAGTTCAGCACTTGGGAACTCACCATCATTTAATGTGATGTAAGCGTAGATTGCCTGACCTTTAATATCGTGTGGAATACCAACAATTGCAGCTTCAGCAATCTTATCGTGAGCAACCAGTGCTGATTCAATCTCAGCAGTACCCATGCGGTGGCCAGATACGTTCAGTACGTCATCAACACGGCCAGTGATCCAGTAGTAACCATCTTCATCACGGCGAGCACCATCACTGGTGAAGTACATACCTTTAAAGGTAGAGAAGTACGTCTGTTCAAAGCGCTCATGGTCACCGTAAACGGTACGCATTTGACCAGGCCACGAATCGAGAATCACTAGGTTGCCGTCTGTCGCACCTTCAATGATGTTACCCATGTTATCAACAAGAGCAGGTTGAACGCCGAAGAATGGACGTGTTGCAGAGCCTGGTTTAAGGTCAGTTGCACCTGGTAGCGGCGCAATTAAGATGCCGCCAGTTTCTGTTTGCCACCATGTATCAACAATTGGTGAGTTCTCGTTACCGATGGTTTTGTAGTACCACTCCCAAGCTTCAGGGTTAATTGGTTCACCAACCGAACCCATAATACGTAGGCTGCTACGTGAGGTGCCTTCAACTGCTTCATTGCCTTTCGCCATTAATGCACGAATAGCGGTTGGTGCCGTGTAAAGAATGTTGACTTGATGCTTATCGACTACTTGGCTCATACGGTTAGTACTTGGGTAGTTAGGCACACCTTCAAATAGAATCGTTTTAGCACCGTTTGCCAGTGGGCCGTAGATTAGGTAAGTGTGGCCAGTAATCCAACCCACATCTGCGGTACACCAGAATGTTTCGCCAGGTTGGTAATCAAATACGTATTTAAACGTCATCGCAGCATACACTAGGTAGCCGCCAGTTGTGTGCAGTACGCCTTTTGGTTTGCCTGTTGAGCCAGAAGTGTAAAGAATGAATAGCGGATCTTCGGCTTTCATCTCTTCTGGTGGGCAGTCTGAAGACACGTTTGCTGTCGCTTCATGCCACCAAACATCACGATGTTCGTGCCAGTCGATGTCACCACCAGTGCGCTTCATTACGATCACTTTTTCGATGGTTTTTACTTCAGGGTTGGTCAGTGCTTCATCGACATTTTTCTTCAGTGGAACCGCGCGGCCACCACGCACACCTTCGTCAGCAGTAATGACCACTTTTGCATCTGAATCGATAATACGACCAGAAAGGGCTTCAGGTGAGAAACCGCCGAATACTACAGTGTGGACTGCACCAATACGAGTACAAGCGAGCATCGCAACCGCCGCTTCTGTCACCATTGGCATGTACAAACAAACGACATCGCCTTTGCGAACGCCTTGCTCTTTCAGTGCGTTAGAGAACTCACACACTTCTTTGTGCAGCTCTTTGAATGTTAGTGTCTTATCATCGTTTGGATCGTCACCTTCCCAAATGATCGCAACGTCATCACCACGCTCTGCTAGGTGACGGTCGATACAGTTGGCTGATACGTTGAGCGTACCATCTTCAAACCAACGGATATCTACGTGGCCTGTATCGAAAGAGGTGTTCTTAACTTGAGTGAAAGGTTTCATCCAGTCGACAATCTTGCCGTGTTCACTCCAGAAGCCAACAGGGTCTGTTACAGATTGTTGGTACATGGCTTGGTAAGTATCGTTATCCGCGTGTGTGTTTTTCTTGATGTTTTCTTTAACCGGATAAATATGGGCTTCACTCATTGCTTTTCTCCTTGTGCTTAATTCCTATGAATCGAGCAAGTGTCCGTTTAAAACAACTAACGTTGTACAAATTCCCTATGGCTATAACTTTCAATCACAGGCTGAGATTCGACAATTAGACTTTAGGATGAGAGTGACACTTCTGCTTAAAAATTAAGGGATTAAAACGCAAATTGAGAACTTGGTCGTAAGTTGATTTATCTTACGTAGGGGAAATTAAGGCTAGGTAGATCACCTTTTGTCAGGCGCACAAAGACGAGAGCGGCGGAAATCGCATCTTGCAGAGCATCGTGTTTGTCCTGCATGGGAAGATCGAGGTGCTTACAGATGGCATCTAAACTTAAATCGAAATAGGCGTTAGGTAGGTGTCGCTCAAGTTTATCGTGATAGATCTGACTGACTTCAATCAATGGATTAGGCAAAGGAAACCCTAGGTGGCGACGACAGGCCAGATCGAGAATTTTTTTGTCGTAGCGGATATGATAGCCAACTAAAGGGCGATTACCGATGAAGTCGAGTAATTGAACGAGCGCTTGCTTTTCATCGATACCATCTACTAAGTCCTGATGGCGAATCTGATGGATTTTGATTGAGTTAGAATCCAAGGATTGTGGAGCTCGCAAACGTACCTCAAAGGGTCTACTGGTAATAATGCGGTTATCGATGATCTTCGTTGCGGCAATAGTGACTAGCTCGGCTCGATTCGGATCTAAGCTGGTGGTTTCACAATCGAGTGAGACATATTCGCCTTTTTGTACGCTAGCAAACAGCGGTCGATAGGCTGAGCCTTTCAACTTGAAATACCAATAGCGACGTTGAAACCAATTCATAATGCTCTCGCTTAGTCCCGTATCTGGTAATGATAGCCAAGAAATTGCTTAAATTTCTTCACGACGTGCAGGCTGTGGCGTAATAAATCACGCTCGGTTCGCTCTAACTGTTTTAAATCGATTCGGTTGCTGCTGTGTTGATTGGCTAGCTGTTGTCCCAGGCGTAGCTTAAAGAACAGTTTGAGTGCTTCGTTGAGGTTATCTGCTGTATCAGGTTCTAGAATCCGCTTGGTACGCAACGCTTCAATACGGTCAAAGGTATTACTCTCTTCAATTCCGTATTCAAGGGCTAGCGTGCGAACACCATGGACGATCGGGAAGATGCCGCCACTTTTTAAATCGACTCCCTGCTTATCCTTCTTAACGTTGCCAAACAGGGTCAGTGGTAAGGAGAACTGCAAGGCCGGGCGACAGAAGTCTTGTAGCGCTAACATATTATTTAGCATCAACTCCCTTAAATGATGTCGTACCGGACTCAGTAGCTCTTTGTTCCCGGCAACTGCGTGCGCATCGGTGAAAATCGCTAAGTCCATGACTTGCTCTGCAGAGGTGGGTTTAGACCATTTAGAGAGTTCTTTTTTCCAATCGCTTTGGCTTTTCACCCATTTAGGGTTGTTGACCATGACATTTCCAGGGCAAAGTGGATAGCCGAGTTGCTGCAGTGTATGGGTCAATTCATCCATCACTTTTTCACACTGGTGCCAATGCAGACCATCTTTGATGATCAGAGCGTTATCTTGATCGGTTTTGAGAATTTGCTCCCCACGCCCTTCTGAGCCTAAAACGACCAAACAGCAATGGTCGTGAAGGGCTGGAGGAACAATTAATTCAAACGCTTTTTCAATAATCTGCTCATTGACCGCGGAGATAAGCTCCATAATAAATCGGGTGCGGATGCCGTTGCCCAGCAAACTATCCACCAACTGGCGCTGGCGGTTTGAAGCCATAGCCAGTTCTTCAACACTCGAAGCTCTGGCAATACTTAAGGTCAGCACGTGTGAATGTGTCGAAAAAGCACTCAAGATCTGAGTCATATCGAGCATACCCACCGCTTCCTTGCCATCGGCGACCATAACGCGTTTCATGCGGTTACGGGTCATCTTTATCATGGCGTTAAATAGAAAATCACCATCATCAATATGGACAACAGGGAAGGTCGCTATACGACCTACAGGGGTGTCGAGAGGGTGGTCATCGAGCATGACCGCATGCAGCATATTGGTGCGGGTTACAATACCATAGGGCAAGTTATGCGGATCGTCGATGAGGCGTATATCGTCATCATTTAGTCTAACTAACGCTGAATCGATACCATTCTCTTTAAGGGTTTTAGTGACTTCCTTAAGAGGTTGTTCTGGCTGCAAAATCATCGGAGGATGATAGATGTCACTGTCGACTTTGGTCAGAATAAACTCCGCCAAGTTTTGCTGCTGTTGGGCTGCTTCAATAAGCTCTTGGCGCTTCGCAAGGTTGGTATCAAAGTAAGCGGCAAATTGACCGTTTTCATTGTAGAGCTCAAGAAACACTGTTTTAGGCAGTAAGTACACTAGGGTATCTTCGAGGGCGATATAGTGGTGACGAGCTTGGCCTTCAAATAGGGCACGTACGTCAAAAAGGTCATCATTTGCGTAATGAGCGAAAATCTCTTGGCCATCTTCACTACGCTCTTCAACGGCACCTTTAATGAGAATATAAAGGTGCTGGCTGTCGTTATTGGTCGCTAAAATGACCTCTTTTTCACGAAAGTAGGCCACGTCGAGTGATGCGCGCAGGGTGGTTTGCTGGCGATCATCCAAGCGATTAAAAGGCGCGGAGTGCATGTTAAATTTGTCTGGCATGAGCGACCTACATGTGTGCAAAAGACCATAGGCTAAGTGTGCCCTAATTGGCTGATTTCGCTAGACGACTTTGGTCGAATTTAGTGAGTGTTGTTATCTCTACAGTGAATCGAGTGGACAATAAGGAAACAGCTTGGTGAATAATCTTCCCTTTTTAACTTTTGTTACAAAGTGGATAATGGCCGCTCTGTTCTTTGGCATTCTGAGGTAACAATGCTGACTCCGACCCCTTATGGCTGGATTTCCCAGTACTTTATTGGCTTTTTCTTTGCCTACGGTGTGTATTTACCGTTTTGGGCTTTGTGGTTTGAGGAGCAAGGTGTTTCTCCCACAGATATTGGCCTATTGGTGGGGATTGGCTTTGCCACTCGTTGTGTTGCCAATATGGTACTTACCCCTCGTATTCATAAAGTAGAGCACCTAATGCCAGCGCTGCGTTGGCTGAGTTTTGCTTCATTGTTGTTTGTCGGTTTTCACTTCTTTACTGGTGGCAGCTTCTGGCTGATGGCTCTAGCTACGGTGCTGTTTAACCTCTGCTGTGGCCCCATTGTGCCTCTTTCTGATGCGATGGCGAACTACTACTCGCGACTAAAAATGCTCGATTACGGCCGCACTCGTTTGTGGGGCTCGATTGCTTTTATTGCAGGCTCTACCGTAGTTGGTTTTATGGTGGCGCAATTTGGTACCGATATGATCCTGTTCACTGCTTTGGCAGGGGTACTTGTTTCACTGATATTCTCGATACGCCGTATTAATCCAATGCCGGTGACAACCGAAGAGGAGCATGCTGAAAGACCTAAGCTAACCGAGCTGTTACGGGAAGGGCCGGTAGTGAAGTTCCTCGTTTTGGTGGCGCTGATTCAAGGTAGTCATGCCGCTTATTACAGCTTTAGCTCCATTTATTGGAAAGGCGCTGGGTATTCGGAAGATATTATTGGCTATCTGTGGAGCTTAGGGGTTGTCGCGGAAGTGGCTATTTTCGCCCTGAGTAAGCGCTTGTTTGCCGGGTGGACACTGCGCGCTTTGTTTGTCGTTGCGGCGATTGGGGTGATAGTACGCTGGGGCTTAACAGCGTCGACCACTATGCTGCTGGCGTTAGTCTTGATCCAACTGTTGCATGGTGTGACGTTTGCGATTGCCCATATTGCTGCGATTCAATACATTCAAGATTCAGAGCCGCGTAAGATGGTCGCACTGCAAGCGCTATACAATGCCATTCCTTTAGGCGCATTCATCGCACTAATGACAACGTTAAGTGGTTGGGGCTATGAGCATTGGGGAGCCAATGTTTTTTGGGCTATGGCGGCAATGGGCGTGCTCGCGCTATTTATCAAAGTGGAACCCAAGGCAAAACCGAATCGTAAGGTTATGGAGCCTGAACCACAGAATTAACCCTGCTCGATTGAGTTCAATGGGTATCCTTAGTTAAATGAAAGCTCTCCATAGTGGGGAGCTTTTATATTGATGATAAAGACATAATCCGCGAATCGATAAGGATATCTGATGCAAGGTTGGTTAGTGATTTCAGTGTCGCTACTGTACCTAGGGCTGCTCTTTCTGATTGCCTGGTACGGTGACAAGCAAACAAAATGGTTGGCAAAATGGCGACCATGGATTTATAGCTTGTCGATTGCGGTTTATTGTACTTCTTGGACTTTTTACGGCACAGTCGGACAGGCCAGCAATAATCCTTGGTCTTTTTTGCCCATCTATCTTGCGCCAATAATTGTTTTTACCTTGGGTTGGCGGATCCTTGCTCGCTTAATCATTACGGCTAAGCGTGAGCATATCACCTCTATTGCTGACTTTATTGCCGCGCGCTATGGGAAATCTCAGGGATTGGCTGTCGTGGTTACCTTGATCGCGGTTGCCGGCATTTTGCCTTACATCGCCTTGCAGTTACGTGGCATTACCATGGGGTTGGAGATTATCGCACCAGATCTCGCTGATAACGTTTCTGGTCAAGGGTTCGATGTCTCTTGGTTTGTTGTCGCAGCATTAGCGATTTTTACTATGCTGTTTGGTACTCGACATATAGATAATACTGAGCACCATAGAGGAATGATGATGGCCATTGCGTTTGAATCATTACTCAAGCTGGTTGCCTTCCTTGTTGTTGGGTGCTTTATCCTTTATTTAGCATTGAATCGCAGTGATATAGAGCTACTGGACATTGCCTCACAAACCTATCAATCCCCTAACATCCCAACCTTGGTAATTCACACCTTGCTGACCATGATGGCGATTGTCTGTTTGCCGCGTCAATTCCATACCATGGTGGTTGAAAATGAAAGGGCGCAAGATCTTCACACTGCGCGTTGGCTATTCCCCGTTTATTTAGTCTTGATGGGACTGTTTGTACTGCCTATTGCCTGGGTGGGGCAGAGCATGCTTTCAGGTGTCAGTGCAGACACCTATGTAATTAGTTTGCCGATGGCAGTGGGAGCGCAGGACATTGCTTTGCTGGCTTTCTTGGGTGGAACCTCTGCGGCCAGTGGCATGGTGATTGTTTCAACCATTGCACTGGCGATCATGGTCTCAAACGACTTAGTCATGCCATTGCTGCTGCGCAGGATGCGATTGTCGCAGCGCAATCATCGTCACTTTTCGGGCTTACTGCTTATCATTAGGCGCGGGTTGATCCTGTTGCTCTTGCTAGGTGCTTGGGGTTTCTACCAAGCGCTAGGTAATATTCATTCGTTATCCGCGATTGGTTTTCTCTCTTTTGCTGCGATTACTCAGTTCGCGCCTGCCATTCTCGGCGGCATGTACTGGCGACAAGGTAATCGCAAGGGAGCGTATGTTGGTTTAGGGCTAGGTTTCACTATTTGGTTGATCACTCTGATGAGTCAGACCGATATGCTAGCCGGGGATGCCAGCAGCAACTTCTTGTTGTGGGTTGTGACTCCACCAGATCTACTGGAAAATGCCGGCATTAAGAGCTCTGACTGGGGCATTGTCCTAAGCGTTACGGTTAATGCGATCTGCTATGTGCTGATCTCTCTGGTTACGCGATCCAGCTTGAGTGAGCGATTGCAGTCTGCCTCTTTTGTGGGGACGCCGTTGCCTGAAAGCGAGAACATGAGTCTCTATCAAAGCAGAGTCACAGTTGGTGAATTGGAGATGCTCGCGTCTCGATTTGTTGGTAGGCAGCGCGTTCGTAACGCCTTTAAACAATATTGGATGCAGCAGCATGAAACTATGCTGCCCAACCAACAAGCACCATCTACCCTGATTCGTCATACTGAGCGTGTGTTGGCTGGGGTATTTGGAGCGTCTTCAGCGAAACTCGTGCTGACTTCTGCCTTGCAAGGGCGAAATATGCAGCTTGAAGAGGTGGCTACCATTGTTGATGAAGCGTCAGAGTTGTATGACTTTAGCCGCGGACTTCTGCAAGGGGCGATTGAGCATATTGGTCAAGGGATAGCTGTGGTTGATAAACAGCTTAGGTTAGTCGCTTGGAACCAACGCTACCTAGAGCTCTTCACCTTTCCAACAGGCTTGATTCAAGTCGGTAGGCCCATCGCGGATGTAATTCGTCATAATGCCCAGCAAGGGCTTTGTGGCCCTGGAGATCCCGAAGAGCATGTTCGCCGCCGTGTGTATCACCTAGAGCAAGGGACGCGACATACGTCATCACGAGTTCGCCCTGATGGCCGAGTCATAGAGGTGCAAGGCAATCCGATGCCAGGAGGGGGCTTCGTGATGAGCTTTACGGATATCACCGTATTTAGAGACGCAGAGCAAGCTTTGAAAGATGCCAATGAATCGCTTGAAGAGCGCGTGCATAAGCGGACTCAAGAACTTGAAAACCTTAACAAGCAATTAGTTGCGGCTACTCAGCGCTCTGAGCATGAATCTCAGTCTAAATCGCGATTTTTGGCAGCGGTCAGCCATGACTTAATGCAACCGCTTAACGCTGCACGTTTGTTTGCATCGTCGCTATCGGAAGTGGCTCAGGAAGAAGAGACCAAGAAACTGTCACTGCATATTGAAAGTGCGTTAGGGGCTGCGGAAGATTTGATTGGAGACTTACTGGATATCTCTCGCCTTGAGTCAGGTAAGTTGGATGTCAATGTTCATGCCTTTGCTATCAATGATGTGTTATCCAACCTCAACGCCGAATTTAGTGCTTTGGCTAAGCAGCAAGGCATCCAATTTGAGATGGTTCCAAGCCAATTGATAGTGCAGTCGGACCCGAAATTACTACGCCGTGTTGTCCAAAACTTCTTAACTAATGCCTTCCGCTATAACCCGAAAGGTAAAGTGGTACTGGGCGTGCGTCGAGTGAATGGTCAAGCGCGTATCGATGTGTGGGATAACGGGACTGGGATTGATGAAGACAAGCAGCAAGAGATTTTTGAAGAGTTTACTCGTGGCAGCCAAGTTCGATCAGACCAAGGTTTAGGCTTAGGTCTAGCAATATCAAAAGGTATCGCTCATGTTCTTGGTCACCAGATTTCAATGCGTTCATGGCCAGGCCAGGGCAGTGTCTTCTCCATTACTTTAAAACGAGGTTTGGAAGCTTTGGTTCAACCTCAAACGACAGCTGCTGCGCCTGCATCAGATCTCAGCCATCTCAAAGTGCTATGTGTTGATAATGAAGCGGACATTTTAGTTGGAATGGAAAACTTGCTTGGTCGATGGGGGTGTGACGTTCGCACGGCGACAGACATTGTGGCGAGCTTGAAATCCATTGAAGATAGTTGGATCCCTGATGTCATCTTGTCTGACTACCGTCTTGATAATGGCCGGACGGGGCTAGAGGTCTTACAGCAGTGCCGTTTGCGTTTAGGAGACAGCTTTGAAGGAGTCATCATCAGTGCTGACCGAACCAACGATATGATGGATGGCATTAAGTCGAATGGGTTTGCTTTTATTCCTAAACCGGTAAAACCGTTAAAGCTAAGAGCGATATTGAATCGAGTGTAAGGTGATTGGCTAGAGAAAAATAAAAAGGGTTGGCATTATGCCAACCCTTAAATGTTTCATGTGTTTAGTTACTCGGTAAACAAGGTTTCGTATTTTACAAACGCTGTTTGAGTTTCACCGTAGTAGAGCGTACCTTCCGCTTGAATAGCGACACGTAGCCAGCTTTCTTCGGAGGCGGGTTTCGGTAATGTGATGTACCAGTTTTGCCCTGCTTGATCCGCTGGAGTCATAGCCAAAGGCTGTCCGTCTTGCTCTTGGTTATCGACGAGAGACAGCTTAATGCCTTCTATCGGGAAGTGAGACTTCATGGAAAGTTGTAGTTCAGATTGGGTTAACTTTTCCGAACGAAACTGCACCTTAAATTCACCATTTTCCATACCACAAAGACCACTGGTGTATCGGCAGTTGGATTTGGCTATGAGCTTATAGCTTTGCCCTTCTTTGGCGGCGTGAGGTTTCTCGCTGACAGCCATATCAGCACCAAAATAGGCGATAATAGATAGAATTGGGGCAACTAATAGAGCAACTATAAAGTGCTTATTTTTGAACATCTTGGCTTCCTTGCTACAACAGACTTCGAATACGGTAACGTAAAACATAGAATAAAAAAGCCCCAATAGGGGCTTTTGTGGTTCAGGTTTTATTATTAGTGGTCAACAGCGTCGCCAGCACCTACAGGTACACGTACGTGTTCAACTAGGTCTTTAACTTCTTGCGGAGTTTCAGCGGTTACTTTCGATACGCCGAATGCAACGATGAAGTTAAATAGAGCACCAATTGCACCAAATGCGTTTGGCTCAATGCCTAGGAACCAGTTGCTACCCCAGCTTTCTAGGTATTTCCAGTCAGCGACAAATAGGATGCCTTTGTGCTGGAATACGTAGAATAGAGTGATACTGATACCTGCAATCATACCTGCGATTGCGCCTTCCTTATTGATACCTTTGCTGAAGATACCCATCATCAGCGCAGGGAAGATAGACGATGCGGCCAGACCGAAGGCCAGTGCTACCGTACCTGCTGCAAAGCCTGGCGGGTTGAGGCCGAGATAACCAGCCACTGCAATCGCCACCGCCATGGAGATCCGACTGGCGAGCAGTTCTTTCTTCTCAGATATATTCGGATTTATAACGCCTTTGATTAAGTCGTGTGATATCGCGGAGGATATCGCCAGCAATAGACCTGCTGCGGTTGATAGTGCCGCTGCTAGACCGCCTGCTGCCACTAGAGCGATTACCCAGTTTGGTAGTTTCGCAATCTCAGGGTTAGCCAGTACCATGATGTCACGGTCAACTTTCAGCTCGTTAGTTTCTGCGCTAGATGTGTATTGGATTACGCCGTCGCCGTTCTTATCATCAAAGCCAAGCAGACCTGTTTTCTCCCAGTTCTTGAACCAGTCAGGACGCTCATCGTAAGCAAGGTGCTGACCTGGAGCAGGGTTAACTGTATCCATTAGGTTTAGACGAGCCATTGCAGATACTGCTGGAGCAGTAGTGTATAGGATAGCGATGAAGACTAGAGCCCAACCTGCTGATGTACGTGCATCACGAACCTTAGGTACAGTGAAGAAACGGATGATTACGTGTGGTAGACCCGCAGTACCGATCATTAGTGACATAGTGTAAACGAACATGTTCAGTGTATCGCCACGGACTTGCGTGGTGTATTCACTAAATCCGAGTTCGGTCACCACCTGGTCGAGCCTGTCGAGCAGATACACATCGGTGCCTTGAATAGTACTACCCAGACCAATCTGAGGTAGAGGGTTACCAGTTAACTGCAGAGAGATAAAGATTGCTGGAATAGTGTAAGCTAAAATGAGTACGCAATATTGAGCAATCTGCGTGTAAGTAATCCCTTTCATGCCGCCCATTACTGCGTACATGAATACGATACACATACCAATCAGAAGACCAGTAGAGTAATCAACTTCTAGGAAACGACCGAACGCAACACCAACACCTTTCATCTGACCGATAACGTAAGTTACCGACGCGATGATAAGACAAACAACCGCCACGATACGCGCCGCGTTTGAGTAGAAACGCTCACCTACGAACTCTGGTACAGTAAACTTGCCGAACTTACGTAGGTAAGGTGCAAGTAGAAGTGCTAGAAGTACGTAACCGCCTGTCCAACCCATTAGGAATACAGAGCCGCCGTAACCCATAAAGGCGATCAGACCAGCCATAGAGATAAATGATGCTGCTGACATCCAGTCCGCTGCTGTTGCCATGCCGTTAGCGATTGGGTTTACACCACCGCCTGCAACATAGAACTCTTTAGTTGATCCAGCACGTGCCCAAATCGCAATACCGATGTAAAGGATAAAGGTCGCACCAACAACGAGGTAAGTGATAGTTTTCAAATCCATCTGAGTTACTCCTTACTCATCTACGCCGAATTCACGGTCAATTTGGCGCATTTTCCACGCGTAGTAGAAAATAATACCTAGGAAGGTATAGATGGACCCTTGCTGTGCGAACCAGAAGCCCAGCTTGTAACCACCTAGTTGAAATTGATTAAGTACGTCGACAAATAAGATGCCGCAGCCAAAAGAAACGACAAACCAAACCACCATTAGGTTGATCATCAGTTTTACGTTTTTGTCCCAATAGGCTTTGGCTTTATCCTGACTTTCAAACGCCATTGCCGCCTCCTTACGATTGGTTTTGTTGTTAAGAAAATGTTTCAATATCTACCCTAGCAAGGGTGAGGCAAGAACTCTTTTCAACTTTAGTCGGGGCATTAAAAACAAAAAGCGCCTAAAAATAAGGCGCTTAAAGAGATTTGGTGAGAATCTGTGATGTTAATGTTGTGTTAAATTAGCCAAAAGTCTAACGTTTGCTGGTCGATCCAGCTGAAATTTATTAGCCGAGATAGAAATCTTTGATCCCTAACAGCAGATTATTGACTGCCACCGCCGCTAAAATCAGTCCCATTACGCGGCTGATGATGGCTGCACCAACGTTACCGATCCATTTTTGAATGTGAGTTGCACCAAGCAGAAGAAGTAGCGTGATCAATAAGACGACAATCATTACCGCTGCGGTGAGGCCCTGATCTATCAATGAATAGCGATGATTGTCGGTCAACATCACGATGGCCATCATCGCGCCTGGTGAAGCAATCGATGGAATGGCAAGAGGGTAAACTGCAAGGTCGGCGAGATCTGAATGGCTCACTTCCTCACTGAGTTTTGTCTCTTGCTCAGGTTTGGATTCACCAAAAATCATGGTGAGCGCGAATAGCAACAAAACTAACCCTCCAGCGGCTTGAAAGGCCGGGAGTGGGATCTGCATTGCTTCAAGTAAAAACTGACCAACGATAAGAAAGAAAAGTAATACGCCTGTAGCGATACCAACGGCCTTTAAGGCGACGAGTCGACGCTGTTTAGCGGTAAGGTGCTGAGTTTGAGACAAATAGACAGGGACGGAGCCGATTGGGTCAATCACTGCCCAAAGAACAACAAATTGGGTAACTAAGATGCTTAACAAGAGAAGTACTCCCAGAGTTAGTGAACAGAGGGGTAAATCAGATTGCTGCCTGATGAGCGGAGTTTAGCAAATTAATAAGTAGCAAAGTGTCAGCTAAGCGTAAGTTAAGCTTCTGATTCTAGCTGTTGTAGCAAAATAACAGCTTGAGTTCGATTTTTGACACCTAACTTCCTAAAAATCGCCGTCATATGGGCTTTTATGGTTGCTTCCGATACATTTAGCTCGTAAGCAATCTGCTTGTTGAGCAAGCCATCAGATAGCATTCCGAGCACTTTGTATTGTTGAGGCGTTAAAGTGGCAATTTTTTCCGCTAAATCGTTACAAGCTGCATTGTTGGTGATTGAGCCTTCAGGGAAGAAAGGTTCGCCATTGAGGACTTGATTGAGGGCGCTGACTAACTCTCTCATGTCACTTGATTTAGGGATAAAACCGAATGCACCATGACTTTTCACTTGAGTCACGACCGAGGGCTCTTCACTTGCGGAAACCACGACAATAGGCAGATCTGGATACTCTGCACGCAGGTGAATTAACCCCGACATCCCATTCGCGCCTGGCATTTTGAGATCAAGTAACAGTAGGTCTGGCTCTTCTTCACGAGCTAAAACAGCAAGCAATGCATCGAGGGAATCGGCTTCAAGCAAGTTGGCACCACTGACTGCCATATGCACCGATTGAAACAGCGCGTTGCGAAATAGTGGATGGTCATCTGCGATGATGATGTTGTAGGTCGATTCCATGACGTTAAACACTTATAACAATTTAGTTAACAGAATTATTGTCACCTTTAGGAGTGTGGACAATGTTTATGCACTAAAAGTCTGAACTGTATCGGGTTTTATTAGAAAAATTGCATATAAATGAAAAACGCCAGTAGAAACACTGGCGTTTTAAACGTTTTGAGAGCTTAAAGCTTATGGGTGTCCAAATGCTCTAAGAAGGGGCTCGCTTGCATAAACCCAGTGATACGTGCGTTACCAATCCGTTCACCAGTAGCATCCCAAAACTCAATGGTTGGCAGCCCTAACACACTCATCTGCTTCAACAGTTCAATATCTTGTGGTGTATTTTTGGTGACATCCGCTTGAAGTAAAACGAAGTTCTTCAGTTTTTTCTCGACATCTGGCTGGTGGAAGGTGTACTTCTCAAACTCTTTACATGCCACACACCAATCTGCGTAGAAATCGAGCATCACTGGCTTACCCGCTTGTTTCGCAAGTAATAGTTGAGTGTTTAACTCATTAATCGTGTTCACTCGCGTAAACTCAATACTGGCACTCGCTGGTTGTTCACTATGATTACCAAACCAGTAGTTGAGCGCGGGTTGCGCAGAGGCAAATAATCCAAGTACGGCAATGATACCGACAGTGCTTTGCTTCCAACCACCAAACTCTAAGCTGTTCTTGATATGGTAAAGCCAGCCAAATGCAGCAATGCCAAGCAGTGACCATAAACCCGTTGCCCAAGCTTCTGGCAGGATACGTTCGAGTAAGAATATCGGTGCAGCTAGCAATACAAAACCGAACAACGTCTTCACTCGATCCATCCAGTTGCCCGCTTTTGGTAGCAGTTTATTACCAAATACAGCGACCAACATGAGAGGGATTCCCATCCCTAGTGCCAATGCATAAAGGGCGACGCCCCCAGTAAGCAGGTCACCGCTTTGCGCCACGTAGAGAAGCGCGCCTGACAATGGTGCAGTGGTACATGGAGAGCACACGAGGCCGGAAATGGCACCCATGGCGAATACACCCCATGAACTGCCACCTTGCTGCTTATTGCTGAGATTGTTTAACCATGTCTGTGCGCTACTTGGTAACTGGATGGTGTACAAGCCAAACATTGACAGTGCTAACGCAACGAATAGAGTGCTCAGACCGATCAGCACATACGGATGTTGCATCGCGGCTTGGAACTGCATACCAGCAGAAGCAACAACCAATCCAAGTAAGGTGTAGGTTAGAGCCATGCCTTGCACATAAATAAAAGCTAAACCAAGCGCGCGGCGGTGACTGAGTTTTCCACTACCTAAAACAATACTGGTTAAAATTGGGTACATGGGTAGTACACATGGTGTAAAGGCTAAACCTACGCCTAATGCCAAAAATAACAGTGGTGTCCACCAACTGTCGCTTAGCTTTGATGCCAATGTCGATTCTTTGGATTGCGGTACCGTCTCACTGTTTTGATTACGGCTCGTGTCAGTTATCTTGCTGCTTGTTGCTGGGATAACCTGCTCAGCTGGAGCAAAGTTAAAGCTGGTGACATCAATAACACGGGTTTCAGGCGGATAACAAAATCCTGCTTTAGCACAGCCTTGATATTGGACGATCAAGCGGGCCCCCGGTTGGTAATCGGCGAGGCTAATTTCAGCAAACAGCGGTGTTGTGTAGATATTTACATCGCCAAAAAATTCGTCTTTATAAGGCTCTCCATCGCGCATATCCATACTGTCGACTGTGACGTTCTCGCCACTAACAGAGATTCTATGCTGATATAGGTAGTAGTCGGGCTTCACCTGCCAATCGAGATAGACGCGATTGTCTTGCTGGTAGAAATTGAATGGGAATGCTTCGTCAACAGGAACAAACGTGTTACTGCTCGTGGCAAAACTAGGAGCAGAATTAGAATTGCCAAATAATGCTAATGCAGGGGCAGAGACGACAGAAAAACAAAGAATGAGCAGTGAAAAGGCGAAACGCATAAATCCGTCACTTGATTAAAATTTGGTTTATTTTAACTCAATATGACAGGGAAAGGCCGGAATTAGTTTCATGGTGGGCTAAATAACTGTGATTTAAGCATAGAGCCAGGTAAATCATCATTACCTGGCCCAATATAACTAAGCAACTCCCAAGCGAGCTCTTACTACTCTTTCGCAGGCGTCAATATTAGCGACGTCCTTAGGAATGACGAGTACTGTGTCATTGCCCCCCACGGTTCCGAGGATCTCTGTGTGAGGGTCAATGTCTACCAAGCGAGCAACCAACTGAGCGCTACCTGGGTGAGTTTTCACCACTACCATCGCTTGATTGTGAGTAATGAACTCTATCTGAGAAGAAATTGAAGACTCCACTCGGACTGGCGCTGTTTCGACAGTAATACAGTAAACTTTCTTTCCACAGGCATTTTGTACTTTCACCACTCCCAGTTGGGAGAGCAATCGAGAAACTGTGGATTGGCTTATTCCTTCAAAGCCAATATTAATTAGCGCTTCACGTAGCTCATTTTGAGTGGCGAAACTCTGTTGTTGTAACAGACGCTTGCAAGCGGCAGTCAGTGTTTTATCTTCAGTGTAATCGGTATTCATAGGGTTTAGAGTTTCACTCATGCGAACTCCTTAACGTGACGTACGGATAAATCGTCCATGTAAACTTAGGCACTCCATTCTCCCTTATGTGCCCAATCATTGAGCTGCCACTTCTACGGTGACTTGATGAACCAGATTGGATTTAAAGCTAGTTTAACACCAAACAAAATGTGGCTTTGTGAATGGGATCGCCAAATAAAAAACTATGCAGTGGAGTTTATTTTGCTCGAAAATTCTGTGGGAAAGTGGATATTTATTCCGGCTAAAGAATAAATATCCAGCTGTTTTAAGGTGGGATATCGACAGCCTAGAGAGGTTGTGATTAACGCGCTTCGGTCATGATTTCGCGTGAGAATACTTTTTCACAATAGTGACACTTGAGGTGCACATTTTCCTGTTTTTGTTGCACTTTAAAGCGACTTTCTACTGGCTCACCGTGAGAAATACAGTTGCTGTTCGGGCATTCAAATACGCTTTCAATGCTCTCTGGGAGAGTTAAGTTTAGCTTGCTAACGACTTTGTACTCTTCGATCTGGTTTACCGTTGCTTTTGGTGCATAAAGAGCGAGTTGGCTAGCTTGCTCTTTGGTTAAGTAAATGTTCTCAATTTTGATGAGATCTTTCGCACCTAGCGCTGATGAAGGCAAGTTAAGACCAATCGTAATGCGTTGGTTGGCTTTGTGCATTTTGAACAGCTTTAGCACTTTGATGCCAATGTGAGCAGGAATATGGTCAATAACAGAGCCGTTACGGATTGCTTCTACCTGTAGTTGAGTTTCTTTCACCATGATATCTCTCCTGCTGATTAAATGTTTTCGTTAAGAACTAGGGCAAGCAATGCTTCGCGGGCGTAGACGCCGTTTTCCGCTTGTTCGAAGTAGTAAGCGTGCTTGGTTTTATCGACATCGACGGTGATCTCATCTACGCGAGGTAGCGGGTGTAGCACTTTTAGATTGTCACGAGCGCCTTCAAGAGTAGCTGCAGTAAGGATGAAAGCAGACTTCATATGTGCATATTCTGATTCATCAAAACGCTCTTTTTGTACGCGAGTCATGTATAGGACATCCAGTTCAGGTACCACTTCTTCAATATTATTGTGCGTACTGAATTTGATGCCCGCTTCTTCAAGCTCTTCACAGATGTAATCAGGCATAGCTAACGCTTCTGGTGCGATAAAGAAGAAACGCACGTTGTCGAATTTCGCTAGCGCTTGCGTGAGAGAGTGTACGGTGCGGCCGTATTTTAAATCACCGACAAATGCGACGTTGAGATTGTCTAATGTGCCTTGCGTTTCGTGGATAGAAAACAGGTCGAGCAGCGTTTGAGTAGGGTGTTGGTTCGCACCGTCACCACCGTTGACAATAGGCACGCCGTTAGAAAATTCAGAAGCAAGACGCGCTGCCCCTTCTTGCGGGTGACGCATCACGAACGCATCAACATATGAAGCGATGACTTGAACAGAGTCTGCCAGTGTTTCGCCTTTTTTCGCCAGTGACGTGTTACCACCGTTATCAAAACCAATCACGCTGCCGCCCAAGCGCTCGACTGCTGTTTCAAATGAAAGGCGAGTACGAGTTGATGGCTCAAAGAAGCAGCTTGCTACTACTTTGTTCTTCAGCAATTCAGGGTTTGGCTCTGCCTTTAATCTTGCTGCTGTATCGACGATAAGCTCCAGCTCTTTACGGCTGAGCTCAGGGATGGAGATAATGTGCTTTTTATACAATGAATGCGCCATAACGGTGTTTCCTCGTCTCGAATCAAACGTAAATTACAGACAAAAAAAAGCCCCCTAAATAGGAGGCTTTTAAAATAGAATCAATGGAGAAAATGAAACAGAAAACGATCCCGATTTCGGGCGTGTTTGGTAACAACAAGATGTTGTGAATAGCTGTTGCATTTCTGTTCTCCTGACAAATTGCGGAGGATTATACGCACAAAAAAACGCCTTGCAAGCGTTTGCGAAAAGTATCCAGAAATTGGATTTTTATGCGAAGTTCGCATGTTTTCGCTCTATTTTCTCAGTCGTTGTGAGAACTTGTTTGAAGGCGTTTAGGTCGCTATTTTGTTTCAATCTGTGTGAAAAAAAATGCGGACTTTATTCATGGAGTGATAACTCTAATCCTGCAGTCCGCATTTCCCTGCAGATTAGTCGCCTAGAGTAGCAACCATTACAGCTTTGATGGTGTGCATGCGGTTTTCTGCTTCGTCGAACACGATAGAGTGTTTAGATTCAACTACTTCATCTGTCACTTCCACACCGTCTTTCAGTTGTGGGTATTCCGCCGCAAGCTGTTTACCAACCGTTGTATCTTCGCCATGGAATGCTGGTAAGCAGTGCATGAATTTCACATGTGGGTTGCCTGTTGCTTTTAGCATGTCCATGTTGACTTGGTAAGGCATCATTAGGTTGATACGCTCAGCCCAAGCTTCTTTCGCTTCACCCATAGACACCCATACATCTGTGTATAGGTAATCACAGCCTTGAACGCCTTCTTGAACATCTTCAGTTAGAGTGATTTTTGCACCTGTTTCTTCTGCGATTTCGCGACATGTTGCCACTAGCTCTTCTTCAGGCCAGAATGCTTTCGGTGCCACTAGGCGAATGTCCATACCCATTTTCGCTGCGCCAACCATGAGTGAGTTACCCATGTTGTTGCGAGCATCACCTAGGTATGCAAACTTCATTTCGTGTAGCTGTTTACCACGGCCGTGTTCCATCATAGTTAGGAAGTCAGCTAGGATTTGAGTTGGGTGGAATTCGTCTGTTAGGCCGTTCCATACTGGCACGCCAGCGTATGCGCCTAGCTCTTCAACGATTTCTTGACCGAAACCACGGTACTCGATGCCGTCATACATGCGGCCAAGAACGCGTGCTGTATCTTTCATTGACTCTTTGTGACCGATTTGAGAGCCAGATGGGCCTAAGTAAGAAACTTGAGCGCCTTGGTCAAATGCTGCAACTTCAAATGCACAACGTGTACGAGTTGATGTTTTCTCGAAGATTAGGGCAATGTTTTTGCCTTTTAGACGAGGTTGCTCATAGCCGTTGTATTTTGCTTTTTTTAATTCCGCAGATAGATCCAAGAAGTGTTGGATTTCACGTGGAGTAAAGTCTAGTAGTTTTAGGAAGTTACGGTTGCGTAGGTTGAAAGCCATGATGTTTTCCTTCTTAGGGTTTAGCGCTCTCTTATTGCAGGGAAAGAGGTAAGAAAACGCAGAAATTAATAGTGTTTGTTGCTTTAAGTGTTTGCCACAGTGGGGAGCGGGGCATGAGTGTCTTAATTCAACGAGGGTCGACCTCTCGATGACTCGCTCCAGCTATGGGGTAATAAATCGTTTAGCCTTTAGTGATATTGGTGCCCGCGGTGCCTTGAAGGATGCGTAAGCCATCTTCCAAAGAGCCGATACCTACCACTTTTCCGCCTTGCTTGATGAACTCGCACGATGCTTCGATTTTTGGTCCCATGGAACCTGCATCAAACTCGTATTTCGCCAGCTCAGTTGGTGTCGTACCGCGCAGTGCATGTTGTGTTGGTTTGCCCCAATCTAGGTAAACAGCATCTGCGTCAGTGAGGATAAGCAGTGCATCTGCATCAAGTTGTTTCGCTAGGAAAGCTGCAGACATGTCTTTGTCGATAACCGCCTCAACACCAACCAGTTTGCCATTTTCGCGTTTCACTGGGATGCCGCCGCCGCCAGTGCAAATTACCAAGTGGCCTTGTTCGATAAGCGCTGTGATCGCTTCGTGCTCGATGATGCCTGTTGGTTGTGGGCTAGGTACCACGCGGCGGAAGTGCTTGCCGTCTGGTTTGATAGTCCAGTGGTATTTTTCTGCTAACTCACGTGCTTCTGCTTCTTCGTAAATCGGACCAATTGGCTTAGTTGGGTCAGCAAACGCTGGGTCGTTTGGATCAACGGTCATTTGCGTTAGCATGCAAGTCGCGTTGACGTTAGGCATTTGGTTTTTGAACTCTTGCATTAGCATGTAGCCGATCATGCCTTGCGTTTCACTACCCAACACATCGAGTGGGTAAGGGGCTACTTTTTTGTATTCCAAGCCTTGCAGTGCCAGTAGACCAACTTGAGGGCCGTTACCATGCACAAGTACCACGTTGTACTCTTGAGCGATTTCAGAAATTGTCTTAACCGCGATTTCAATATTGTGGCGTTGTACTTCTGCTTCTAATGGCTCACCGCGACGAAGTAGAGCGTTACCACCTAGTGCTACAACAACTGTTTGTTTTGTCATGTTGAAAATCTCTCTGCAGGGGGCGAGAGCACAAAACTCTCGCCTTTTAATCACTTACTTAGATGCCGTCACGTTCGATTGGGCAGCTCATGCAGCGAGCGCCGCCACGGCCGCGACCTAGCTCATCACCTGGGATAGGTAGAACTGTGATGCCTGCTTTGTCGTATTTTTCGTTGGTGTAAGTGTTGCCTTCGTAGCCAATTACAACGCCTGGTTTCACTGTTAGAACGTTGTTTGCATCGTTCCACTGTTCGCGTTCTGCGTGGAAGTTGTCACCACCTGTTGTGATTAGGTTTAGCTTGTCTACGCCCAGTGCTTTTTCGATAGCGGTAACGAAGTAGCCTTCTTCTTTCACGTTTACAGCGCCAGACTCATCGCCAGTTAGGCTCCAGCACTTCACATCTTTGCGAACGACTTCTGGGTAAACCGAGAAAGTATCTTCGTTCATGTGTGTCATTACTGTGTCTAGGTGCATGCAAGAGCGGTGTTTTGGTAGTTCCATCGCAATGATTTGCTTCGCTTGACCATGCTTGAATAAGCCTGATGCTAAGTGCTCAACACCTTGCGCTGTTGTACGCTCAGACATACCGATAAGAACAGTGCCACGACCAATAACAAGAACGTCGCCGCCTTCAATAGTAGAGTTGTCGTAGTTGATGTTCTCATCATCGCCAAAGTACTTAATGAAGTCTTGCCCTGCGAAAGTTGGGTGCCAGCGATAGATTGCGCGAACGTGGTTTGTTTCGCGTTGACGCGCCGGTTTCGCCATTGGGTTGATTGATACGCCACCGTATACCCAGCAAGAAGTGTCGCGAGTAAATAGATGGTTTGGCAGAGGCTCGATAATGAAATCTGTTGGTGCATGTAGCCCTTGCATCATAGAAGAAGACTTCATTGGCATCTCAGCGTAAGACAGACCGCCAGTTAGGATTTTCGCTAATTCTAAGTTAGGAAGGTCACTTAGGTAGCAGCGAACGTCATTTGCGAATGTTTTACCCAAACGGTAATCAGATACCTGGCGGCTTAGTAGCCAGTCTTTTGCTTCTGGCACTGCTAGTGTGTCTGCTAGTAGGTCAGTAAGAAGAAGAACCTCAACACCTTGATCGCGTAGCGTTTGAGTAAATACGTCATGCTCTTTACCTGCACGCTCAACTGCTAGTACGTCATCGAATAGTAGGTCGTGACAGTTAGAAGGTGTTAGGTGAGTCAGAGCTCGTCTAGGACGGTGAACAAGAACGCGACGTAATTGACCGATTTCAGAACCTACGTAAAACTTACTCATGATCGTATCTCTCTTATTTTTAATTAACTTTTAAATAAAGTTAATAATTAATTTGTAGGGAAAAGAAGAGTGAATTTATTTATTCACTTATTTGTTCTGTAATTAATATTACGCCTCTCTGGGGAGGATTCTTAGAGATCGCTCACAATTCATTTTTTATGCTAAAAGCCCCGTTTTTAAAGGGTTTTAACAATATCTATGCACTTGTTATTTAGCTGTGAACACCCTAATCACGCAATATTTTGGGAATTTTATTCACGAAATATTCATCAAGGTTTGTTGTTAGGTCTATGAAGGGAAATGTATTCATAAATAATGGCGTGATAAAAAAGTGAATAGGTCAGAAATATGCACTCAAACTTTCTAGATAAGTGTTTTAGAGGTCGAAATTAATCCTCTGATAACAAATGTTTTGTTGGTAAGTTATACATGGATCACAAAATAATAATTGCCGATAACTAGGAATTATCTTTGTTAAATTAATAAAACTTTCTTATGACGATAAAATTTCTAATCCAAAAGGTTTTTGCTAACTTATGTTCTTATTTTTGTCACTAATACATTGATAATTTAACTATTTAGCTCGGTTTGGCAGTAAGGCGATGTTTGGGTGGTGAATAGTCGATAATGTTGAGGGGGTAGATAAGCAAGAAGTGGGTTGTAGGAGTGGGGGATGGCTTCATCGGTAACTGTAATGGAAGCAAATAAAAAAGCCGCACAAGGCGGCTTTTGGTCTGGCTCATTGTTCTATGAGCCATGGCAAGGAAAAGTCAGTGTTAGATAAGTGCACCGATACTAAGTACTGCGATACAGAATAGAGCAAGAATCGCAAGTAATGGGGCAACCCATTTTACGTAGCGGACGTAAGGTACGCGAGCAATTGCAAGGCCACCCATCACCACGGCAGAGGTCGGTGTCACTAGGTTAACCAAACCTGATGCAGACTGGTAAGCTGTCACGACTAGGTCTCGTCCGACACCGGCAAAGTCAGCCAATGGAGCCATAATTGGCATGGTCAATACCGCTAGACCTGAACTTGAAGGCACTAGGAATGATAGCAGTACTTCTAGGAAGAACATTACGTTGATGAAGACGACAGACGATAGACCTGTAACCATTTGCTCTGCTGAGAACAGAATGGTGTCAGTGATCATACCGCGGTCCATGACCACAACGATACCACGTGCAATACCAATGATTAGCGCAACACCCAACAGGTCACGAGCACCATCAATAAAGCTGTTGGTAAACTCTTCTTCGCTCATACGAGCAACCAAACCAATGATGATGGTTGATGCCAGGAACATCGCTGAGATCTCAGCCATCCACCAGCCTGCAACCGATACGCCGTAGATCATGACAGCGAAAGAGGCACCAAAGATACTTAGGATAAGTTTGCGAGTTCCGGTGAACTCTAAACGTTCGCCAGATTGGTTACCTAGGAAGTGAGCTTTGTTTTCTTCGTATTTATCATAAACAACTGATTTAGTAGGGTCATTACGAACCATACGAGCATAGCGCATCACGTAAGCGACACAGATTACCCAACCGATTAGTAGGGCAATGACACGTAGAACGATACCGTCAGTGAAAGGAATACCTGCTGCGTTGGCCGCGATTACTGTTGCAAATGGGTTAATCGTTGAACCTAGAGTACCAATACCTGCGCCAAGTAGAACAGTAGCCGCCGCAACGAGAGGGTCAAAGCGAGCTGCCATCATTACAGGGACAAGCAAGGTGTAGAATGGTAGGGATTCTTCTGCCATGCCATAGACCGTGCCGCCTGCCGCAAACAATGCCATCAGGATAGGTATCATCAACTCTTCTCGACCTTTTAGTCGATCGGTTACGCGTTCGATACCCGCGTCTATCGCACCCGTCTTAGTCACCAAGCCCAGGAAACCACCGATAATCAAAATGAATAGTGAAACGTCGATAGCGGCAGCTTCGTAACTATTGTGGTCATAGAAGCCATCAATGGGAGCAAGGAGAACATCGATCACGCCTTGAGGGTTGCCCTCAACAGCTTGATAGGTGCCAGTTACAGGAACCTCTCGGCCTAAGTCTTCATTCATCACACGATCATATTGACCTGCTGGCACTATCCATGTCAGTAGAGCAACCAGTGCAATTAATACAAATAGAATTGTATAGGCAGAAGGGAATTTAAAGTTGGCAAAGAAGCCACCTTTTTTTTCTTCAGTAGATACAGTTTGGGTTGTCATGGTGATCTCCTTACTTTTATTTATACACCCATAAACAAAAGTGAATCAGCGACTATTAGATTTAAAAAATAAATAACTTAAATAATAAGCTATTGGTAAATTTATTTTTATTTGATTAGGAACTTGTTGTAGCTCTTGTTAGATATTCTAAGAGTTCATTCATCGGTTAACTTTGTGGATCTTCACAAAAATATCGAGCAAAAGTAGCGAGCGAAAAACGTATCGGTTTTAAAGTGGTTAATTGGTTAGAAAGAAGGGATTTATATGCCAAAAAATAGCGACTTTGTTGGCGAAGAGGCAGTACGACAGGGTGAAAAAATATTAGGCCGGAATTTTATTCAAAGGCGCGGATTTAAATGCACAAAGAACTTTTGGAGACTTTTTTGATTAACATCAAAATTGAATTGTGACCTAGGTTTTTTTACTCAGTGTAAAATAAAAAAGGGAGCCGAAGCTCCCTTACGTTTACAGGGTGTTTAGATGAAAAGGCTACCGAATGTAAAGCCTAGAGCCACTGAAGAAGCGATAGTTACCACACCTGGAATAAAGAATGGGTGGTTAAACACATACTTACCAATGCGCGTTGAGCCTGTATCGTCCATCTCAACAGCAGCAAGCAGCGTTGGGTAAGTTGGCAGCACGAATAGCGCACTTACTGCAGCGAAAGATGCCACAGCTGTAAGTGGCGCAACACCGATTGCTAGTGCTGCTGGCATTAGCGCAACAGTGGTTGCACCTTGTGAGTAAAGCAGCATTGACGCAAAGAATAGAACTAACGCAAGCATCCACGGGTAATCCGCCAGTAGAGAGCCTGCGACTTCTTTAATGCCATCTACGTGTGCGTTAACGAATGTAGAACCTAACCATGCCACACCTAATACACAGACACAGGCAGTCATACCTGAGCGGAAAGTTGCTGCTGAAGGAATCTTTGCAGCGTCAATTTTAGTGATCATAACGATAGCAGCTGCTGCAGCCAGCATCACTGTCATGATAGCTTCGTTACGTCCTAATGCAGGGTCTACAATCAAACCTACCGATTTAGAAATAGCGGCTGCGTAACAAACCACAAAGCCGATAGCAGCAAGGAAAATATACGTTGCTGTTTTCGCGGTTGGCAGAATATCGCGCTTGGTTTCAGTCGAGAGTTTAATCAGGCCTTTTTCTAAACGCTCTTGATAAATAGGATCATCTTTCAATTCACCGCCCATAAAGTTCGCCACGAATGCGCCGATCATACAAGCGACAAATGTCGTTGGAATACATACCGCAAGCAGTGTTAGGTAATCTACCCCCATCGGTGCCAGCATTGCCGCAAATGCCACTACTGCCGCAGAGATTGGCGAAGCTGTAATGGCGATTTGTGATGCCACAACTGCAATAGACAGCGGGCGAGAAGGGCGAACGCCTTGGCCTTTCGCTACTTCTGCAATAACTGGTAGTGTTGAGAATGCCGTGTGACCGGTACCTGCCATTAATGTCATTAGGAAGGTAACAATCGGCGCGTAAAAGGTGATGCGCTCAGGGTGTTTACGCAAAAAGTTTTCTGCCACTTGTACCATCCAATCTAGACCACCGGCAACTTGCATTGCTGCAATCGCAGTAATCACTGACATGATGATCAGGATTACATCGATAGGAATGAACGCTTGGCTTGTTGGTACGCCTAATACTAACGACAGGGCGATAACACCTGCGCCACCAGCTAGACCAATACCGATACCGCCGATTCTTGCCCCTAAATAGATAAAGAGCAGAACAACAAAGAGCTCTACTGCCACCATAATAGTTACCTCATAAAGTTAATTTTGATTCTAATTATCTAAAAACTCAGTGTCTGAATGTTTAGATAATGAGGAGATAAAAACCATGTGATAAGTAAGGTTAACCGTATGCAAGACTAAAAAAGGCCCCGTTTGGGGCCTTATTGTTTCGCTATTATTCGTAGCGCTTCGCTTTATACGTTGGGTGCATAAAGTTTTCAACAGAAAGAATGTCATCAAGCTCATCTTCTGTTAATAAGCCGCGCTCCAGTACGACTTCACGTACGCTCTTACCTGTTTCAGCACAGATCTTGCCTACTATGTCACCTTCATGGTGGCCAATGTATGGGTTTAGGTAAGTCACGATACCGATAGAGTTGTATACGTAGCTCTCACATACTTCTTTGTTCACCGTGATGCCATCAATACACTTATCACGTAAGTTCACACATGCGTTGTGTAGTAGAGAAATAGACTCAAATACGCTTTGCGCGATAACAGGTTCCATCACGTTTAGCTGCAGCTGACCACCTTCCGCTGCGAAAGAAACCGTGTTGTCGTTACCTAGAACTTTAAAGCAAACTTGGTTTACTACTTCAGGGATAACTGGGTTTACTTTTGCAGGCATGATAGAAGAACCTGCTTGCATCTCTGGTAGGTTTAGCTCGTTTAGACCCGCACGTGGACCAGAAGAAAGTAGGCGAAGGTCGTTACAGATCTTAGACAGTTTTACTGCTAGACGTTTTAGCGCGCCGTGTGTCATTACGTAAGCACCACAGTCAGACGTTGCTTCGATTAAGTCTTCGGCAGGCACTACTTCTAAGCCTGTCACTTCTGCTAGGTGTTTCACTGCGGCTGCTTGGTAGCCTGCAGGTGCGTTTAGACCAGTACCGATCGCTGTCGCACCTAGGTTGATTTCTAGTAGTAGCTTAGAGGTGTAGTCTAGTGCACGAATCTCTTCGTTTAGCGTTACTGCCCATGCATGGAACTCTTGGCCTACTGTCATAGGAACTGCATCTTGAAGCTGAGTACGACCCATCTTCAACACATCTTTGAATTCTTGTGCTTTTAGTTCGAATGCGCCTTTAAGGTATTCGATCGCTTCCATCAACTGATGAACACTGTTGTAAACCGCAATACGGAAACCCGTTGGGTATGCACAGTTAGTGGATTGGCTCTTGTTAACGTGATCGTTCGGGTTGATGAACTCATACTGGCCTTTTTCCTTGCCCATCAGTTCAAGTGCAACGTTCGCGATAACTTCGTTAGTGTTCATGTTCACTGACGTGCCCGCACCGCCTTGGAATACGTCTGAAGGGAACTGATCCATGCACTTACCTGTTTCAAGGATCAAATCACACGCTTCTAGGATGTAGTTAGCAACGTCTTTTGGAATTGCGCCAAGCTCTTTGTTTGCCAATGCAGCCGCTTTCTTCGTCATCACCATACCACGGACGAATTCAGGTACGTCTGAGATAGTCGTGTTTGAGATGTTGAAGTTTTCGATAGCGCGAAGAGTGTGAATGCCGTAGTAAGCATCAGCTGGTACGTGACGTTCGCCTAGTAGGTCTTCTTCGATACGAGTTGCAGGGTTAGCCGTTTTTGGGGCATCAGTTAGGGTAGCCATACAGGATCCTTAGATAATTATTCTGATAATAAAGTGAATTACTAGCCAATCTGTAGTTTAAGAATCCATTCGTCAGAGTTTTAGGCTGTTAAATCCGTCCTGACTTATGTGGCACATAATACTGTACCTAGCGCATAAAAATAGTAACTGGATCACCTTTTTCGCTTTTGTTTAGTTAAAGTTTTGCAAGATATGAATAGGGTGTGAATAGCCCTTTAGGGGTAGGCGGTTGTTGGCGGATTTATCACGCTTTTTTACAGCTTCAATTTGAGCTCAAACCGTGGAGCACGTACACTGACTACAACAAAGGAGGGCGTGTGTTTCCTATCTTACTATTACTCTTTATCTTCGTTCCTATTATTGAAATAGGCCTATTTATTCAAGTCGGTGGTTTCCTAGGTTTGTGGCCAACTATCGCTTTGGTGTTGATTACCGCGTTTGTGGGCGCTTCTTTAGTACGAAGCCAAGGCTTGCAAACGTTAATGTCGGTACAAAACCGCCTTAATCAAGGAGAGCTGCCGGCTCAACAAATCTTTGAGGGCGTAATGCTTGCGGTTGCTGGTGTGTTGCTGTTAACTCCTGGCTTCATGACAGATGCATTAGGTATGCTTGTACTATTGCCTGCTCCGCGTGCCGCAATTGCTAAGTATCTGATGGGGAAAATGGTGGTGAAATCTGTTGGGGGGCAGGGCTTCCATGGTAGCTTCAACGGTGAACAGTTTGGGCAAACCCCATTCGAAAATGATCCATTTCAGCGCGATCCGTTTCAATCTCAAAAAGGGGATACCTTTGAAGGTGAGTTTGAGCGAAAAGAAGATGATGATCGTAACAAGCTGAATTAACAAGCTAACATAACTTTTAAAAGGCGCTTCGAGCGCCTTTTTACTTTCTGTAATTTAACATCATTAACCACATTAAATTTACATTTTCTGTGATCTTAGATCTATTACTCTAATTTTGTGGGGATAATTTTATCAATAGGTGAGAAATCTGTTGAAACGTAAATGATGTTCTATTTATCAATTTTATGGGTGAGATCTTCATCTCATAAAACGTGAATGTAATTTTACTTTCATACAATGAAACATGATATTTGCCACAATTCGTCAACAAATGGACGTAGACAAAAATATAACGAATGGTGGTGGAACAAATGAACAACACACTTTCTCCAAAACTTCTTACCCTCTGTATCGCCTCTGCACTCTCTGGAACGGCGAGCGCGGATATTATTATTTCGCAATATGTTGAAGGCGGTAGTTTTAACAAAGCCGTTGAAATTGCGAATACAGGCACAGAGGCTGTGACATTAACGGGTTATGAACTAGCTAAGTCTTCCAATGGTGGAGGTACTTGGGGTAGCAACCTAGATCTCAGCGAAGTAACAATCGAAGCAAATCAGGTTTATGTTGTTGCTCACTCTGATGCGAGTGATGCGATTAAAGCTGTCGCTGGAAATCTAAACACTTCAGTAGCGAACTTTAATGGCGATGACCCAATCGCATTACTTAAAGATGGTGAAGTGCATGATGTGATTGGTGTTATGGGCGATGTTGATTTTGGTAAAGATACAACGCTCGTACGTAATAGTGACGCCTTAACACCATCTACCACTTATCAGGCAGCGAGTTGGACACCATTCGCAAAAGACAATATTGATGGATTAGGTGAACTAAATACTGTCGAGCCGCCAGCGCCATTTGAGTGTTCTGTTGATGGGGCTGAGCCTACTTTCACTTCGATTCAAGCTATTCAAGGTGAAGGTGATACTTCTCCATTTATTGATGGTTACCCGTACAAGACCGAGGAAGACCACTACGTGAGTGGTGTAGTGAGTGCTGTTACTACTGGCTTAACGAAAGGCTTCTACCTACAAGCATTAGAAAACGACGGTAATAATAAGACTTCAGAAGGTCTGTTTATTCACACTGACTTTGCGGATACAGAGCTTCAGCCAGGTGATGTTGTTTGTGTGAAGGGTAAAGTTCAAGAGTATTACAGTAATACTCAACTATCATCAGATGCACAGAGCTACACTAAGACAGGGACTTCAGATGCATCTTTGGTTACAGCGCTGGTGTTAGAAGAAGGTGAAACGTTACGTGACGCACTTGAGCGTTATGAAGGTATGCAAGTTGAACTGACGGATGCGAGTGAGTTGTTCGTTACACGTAACTTCTCTTACGATTATGATGCTCGTCGTAATAACATGATGCTTTCACACGAAGCTCCTCTCTTTAAGCCAACGCAAGTACATGCGGCAGATAGTGACGAAGCGAAAGCACTTGCTGCTAAGAATGCGAATAACCGTGTGGTTGTAGAATCTGATGGTTATGCGCCTAGTGGTAAAATTCCTTACTACCCTGATTTTGCAAAAGATGAAGATCAAAATGGTTCTTCAGAGCACCATATTCGTCTAGGTTCACGCGTGGAAGGTCTACACGGTGTGGTTAACTATAGCTATAACGAGTACCGTCTAATCGCAACAAATGAGGTAACGAATACTAACTTCGTGACTTCAGGTGAAGGTTTTGATGTTACTCGTAAAGATGCACCTAGTATTGCCGACTCAGATTTACGCGTCGCAAGCTTTAACGTTCTTAACTACTTTACCTCAGTGGCAGATAGCGGTAATCCGAACCCAACAGGTCAAAACCGTGGTGCGAAAACCAATGAAGAGTTCCTAATCCAACAAGCGAAGATCGTTGCAGCCATGAACAAAATGGACGCTGACATCATTGGTTTGATGGAAGTTGAGAACAACGGCTTTGGTGACGGCAGTGCAATTCAAAATCTGGTTGATGCACTCAATGCAGAAATTGACGATAGCAAAGATCACTTCAGCTATGTTGAGATTGAAGCAGCTGATAAGCATCAAGAAGAGTTCTTGGGTAGCGATGCCATTATGGTGGCGATTCTATACCGTGCTGATTCTGTAACACCAAAAGAAGCAGCGCAGGTGATCATCACCCCTGAGCAGCATATTGCTGAGAACACAATTACACGCAATGAGGGTGCAGAAGGCAACCCTGCGTACGACAAATACCAACGTCACAGCTTACTGCAAACCTTCACGGTTAAAGAAACAGGCGAAGATTTATCGATTGTTGTTAACCACTTTAAATCAAAAGGCTCTGAGTGTATTGAAGAGTGGATTGCAGGTGTAGAAGACAGTGAACCTGCGGATCTACAAGGTAACTGTAACAACTTCCGTGTATCTGCAGCGCATGCGGTGGGTGAAGCGATAAAAGATGTGCAAGGTGACGTTTTGGTCATGGGTGACCTAAATGCTTACGGCATGGAAGATCCGCTACTGACCCTAACGGATTACTCTGCTACAGCGAACAACTATGGCCGCGAGATTTACACGGCAGCCTACACGAGTGTGGGTGGTGGAGAAGTGAACCCAGAGCGTACTAAGATTGAAGAAGGTTATGGTTACATCAACCTAAATACCATGCTACATGGCGCTGATACGTTCTCGTACACGTACTCTGGTGAGCTAGGTAACTTAGACCATGCCTTAGCAAACAGTAGTTTGGCTCAGAAAGTTGTCGCGATTGAAGATTGGCATATCAATGCGCTTGAAAGTAACTTGTTTGAGTACAGCAGTAAGTACACAGGTGATATGCCGAAGTATACAGACGTTTACTCGGCATCAGATCACGATCCAGTATTGATTGCGATTGATCTGCCAGATACAGACATCGATTTACCTGAAGAAGGTGATAACCTGACAGTTGAAGTCCGACTTCCAGTAAATGCTATTGTTGGTGATATCGTCACGGTAACTCTAGAAGCGCCAGCTCAGGAGGCATCTGCTCGTACAACCAACGAAGATAGCTACACTGCAAGTGTAACTCTAGAGCAAGCGCACATTGATGCTCGTAGTGTCGAAGTGGAGTTTGACGAAGTACCAGAAGAGGGCTCTTACCAACTGGCGGAGAAGTTAACAGATTCAACAGGCACTACAGTTAAATATGAGGCAACTCGTACAGTAGAAGTCACTAAAGCTGAAACAACACCTACGACAGATGAAACAGAAGATTCTGACGGTGGCTCTACAGGCTTTGGTCTTTTAGTTGCTCTATCAGGTTTACTAGCTTGGCGTCGCCGTAAGTAGCAAAGCCTAAATGAGAAAGAGCCAACGAAAGTTGGCTCTTTTTTTTATAGATACTGATCTTCTTGTAAGCAGCGTTGTTGATCAAAATTGTCGTAGCGGCCTTTAGGTCCTTTGAAGTGGATGTTAACCACCATGCCTTTGTCAACGAAGTAACGTAAGCTATCGCACGATACTTCGCGACCAATTTTCTTAATAATGGTGGTTTTCCAATGATGTTTTGGCGGTAACGTTTGGACTAACGAGATGACCCCTGAATCATCTACAGTAAACTCTTCGTATTCAGCTAATGCTGAACGCGCTTCTTCAATGGTTTGTTGGTTTGCGGTAGGTGTTGGTGCTTCTGACGTTGTTGACTGGCAGCCAACAAGCGCTAGTGATGAAACGAGACCTGCGACTATAGTATTTAGCTTCATTTTTATTCTCTGTTATTGTGTCTTGTATATATGCTCTAATGAGCACAGGGATAGTATTATAAATTCACCTTGTTTATATAATGTTCAGTGATATATTTGTGACTTATGATTAAGGTGAGGAAAGTATCTGACTTAACTCTCTAATCATTATTGCTTGCCTTTCTATCTTCTTATTGCACAATATCGCCCTATTCAGAAACCTATCAACGCTAGTTTGAAGTCATGCTGTTAATTATCGATAATTACGACTCTTTCACTTACAACCTCTACCAGTACTTTTGCGAACTGGGTACAGAAGTCCAAGTTGTACGTAATGATGAAATTGATATCGCGGGCATTCAGGCGCTTAACCCTACTCATCTAGTCATCTCTCCGGGGCCATGTACGCCAAATGAAGCTGGGGTTTCGCTACAAGTGATTGAGCACTTCGCTGGCAAATTGCCAATTCTTGGCGTCTGCTTAGGCCACCAGGCAATAGCTCAAGTCTTCGGTGGGCAAGTAGTGCGTGCGCGTCAGGTGATGCATGGAAAGACTACACCTATCAAACATAATGGCCGTAGTGTGTTTACTGGTTTAAATAACCCATTAACCGTCACTCGTTACCATTCACTGGTGGTAAAAGGGGACACGTTGCCAGACTGCTTTGAATTGACAGCTTGGACGGAGTTTGAAGATGGCTCAATGGATGAAATTATGGGCTATCAACATAAAACCCTACCAATTGACGCCGTTCAATTTCACCCTGAGTCTATTAAAACAGAGCAAGGACATGAGCTGTTAGCGAATTTCCTTAAGCGTTAAACCTGACTGGGATCACCTTTCTTAACATTTCTTTCATAAATAGGGCCGCGAATATTCTGTGAAAAACTATTCGCAGACTTTGTCATTGCTACCTTTCAGCCCTTGCTACGCCTATGCTTAATCAGAGCTTATCTTTGTTATAAGAATATATTGCTTCATAAAACAAGTGGCTTGATGCATAAATACTCACACATGATGGGTATTCGGCTTTTTCAAAGTGGATAAAAAGCATAAATCACTATTGAAAAGGTTAATTGTTTGTAAATACAATGCCGTAATTGCTTAAAAGCAAAACAATATCTTATTTCATTGAATGGAAGTAAGGACACCATATTCGCTATGCATGCGGTATCGAGAGGGAATGTGCAATGACTGTAGAAAATAATGTAGAACGCGGTTTGTTTGATGAGGTAATGGTACCTTGTTATAACCCAATGGAAATGATTCCAGTAAAAGGCGAGGGTGCTCGTGTATGGGATCAACAAGGTAAAGAGTATATCGACTTTGCCGGTGGTATTGCCGTGAGCTGTCTAGGTCATTGTCACCCAGCTATGGTGAATGCGTTAACTGAGCAAGGTCAAAAGCTTTGGCACTTAAGTAACGTGATGACTAACGAACCTGCGCTACGTTTAGCGAAAAAGCTAACCGAAGTTAGCTTTGCGGAGAAAGTGTTCTTTGCTAACTCTGGTGCAGAGGCGAATGAAGCAGCTCTTAAGCTGGCGCGTCGTTACGCTGCTGATAAGTTTGGTCCAGAGAAATCTGAGATCATCGCATTTAAACAAGGTTTCCACGGCCGCACATTCTTTACGGTAACGGTAGGTGGTCAAGCTGCATATTCTGATGGGTTTGGTCCAAAACCAGGTGACGTAACGCACCTGCCTTACAACGATGTTGAAGCACTGCGCGAGCATATCTCTGACCGTACGTGTGCCATTATGATGGAGCCGCTTCAAGGTGAAGGCGGCATCATCTCTCCAACAGACGAATTTGTTCAAACTGTTCGTGAACTGTGTGACAAACACAATGCACTGCTGATTTTTGATGAAGTTCAAACCGGTAATGGTCGTACTGGTCATTTCTATGCTTACCAAGGTTTAGGTGTTACGCCGGATATCCTAAGTACCGCTAAATCTTTAGGTGGTGGTTTCCCAATTGGCGCGATGCTAACGACAACGGAACTTTCTAAACACCTAAAAGTGGGGACTCACGGTTCAACTTATGGTGGTAACCCATTGGCGTGTGCTGTGGCAGAAGCGGTTGTTGATGTAGTGAGCGCACCAGAAACGCTTGCTGGTGTCGCTGAGCGTGAAGCCTTGTTCCGTGACGGCTTAGCTAAACTGAATGATAAATACCAAATGTTTGCAGAAGTTCGAGGTAAAGGTCTTCTGTTAGGTGCTGCACTAAACGATGAGTGGCAAGGCCGCGCTCGTGATGTGTTAGTCGCAGCAGGAAAAGAAGGTCTGATGCTATTGGTTGCTGGTGCAAACGTAGTACGTTTCACTCCATCACTTGTTATCAGTACCGAAGAAATTGAAGAAGGATTAGCACGTCTAGATAAAGCATTAGCGTCGCTAACAAAATAATTAAAACATCTAACTGAGCTAGGTAGTTATGCTTAGCTCGATTACCTATACCACCAGTTGTTCTCCAAGAAAGCTGGTGGTGTTGGTATGAGCATCAGGAGGGAGTATCGATGCTAGTTATTCGCCCTATCGCAATGTCGGATTACGACGCTTTACACACTTGCGCCGTAGAATCGGGTCACGGATTTACATCTCTACCAGTTAACGAAGAATTGTTAACTAATCGAATCACTCATTCAGAGTACAGTTTTACCAAGCCAGAAGTTACCGAGCCCGGTGATGAAGGTTACCTAATGGTTGGTTTTGATAGTGAAACTGGCGAAGTTGCAGGTTGTACTGGAATTGAAGCTTCGATTGGTTGGGATGTGCCATTTTACTCTTACCATATCAGTACAATCGTGCACTCATCAGCCAAGTTAGGCGTGAACAATGTAGTGAAGTTGCTGACGTTTGGTAACAACTACACAGGTTGTAGTGAGATTTGTACGCTGTTCCTGAGACCGACATTCCGTGGCGGTTTAAATGGTCGTCTGATGTCTAAGTGTCGATTTTTGATGATGGCAGAGCATCCACATCGCTTCTCTAAAACTGTCTTTGCTGAGATGCGTGGTGTTTCTGATGAAGAAGGCAATTCGCCATTCTGGCAGTGGCTGCAAGAGCACTTCTTCTCAATTGATTTCACTATGGCTGACTACCTAACAGGCATTGGCAAAAAAGGCTTTATTGCCGACCTCATGCCTAAGTTGCCCATCTACATCAACCTGCTGAGCAAAGAAGCGCAAGCGGTAATCGGTGAAGTACACGAGAACACGCGTCCTGCGCTCCGTTTGCTTGAAAAAGAAGGTTTCACTTGTCGTAACTATGTCGATATTTTCGATGGCGGCCCTACAGTTGAATGTGACGTGCGTAATATCGAATCCGTACGCCACTCGTTCCGTGCCAAGGTCACAGTGGCAGAGCATTCAAGTGCGAAGGATTTCTTGATTTCCAATACATCTTTTGAAGATTTTCGCGCGACGGCAGCGAAGGCAGCTTATGACCCAGAGACGGAATCGGTAATTCTTTCTCCTGAGGTCGCGGATGCACTCAAAGTAAGCGAAGGCGAATTCGTTCGAATGTTGGCTCAGTAAGCCTGAATATATAAAGAATCTGAAGGAAGAAGTTATGACACATTGGATTGCAGGTGAATGGGTAGCGGGTCAAGGTGAGTCGATGAGCTCACAAAGCCCATACAATAACGAAGTGATTTGGCAAGGCGACAGTGCAACGCCTGCGCAAGTTGAACAAGCGGTATTGGCAGCACGCAGTGCGTTTGTTGGTTGGAAGAAAATGAGCTTTTCTGAGCGCGAGGCGATTGTTTTAGCCTTTGCAGATAAAGTGAAAGAGAACAGCGAGCAGATTGCGGAAATCATTGCCAAAGAAACGGGTAAGCCAATCTGGGAAACACGTACCGAAGCGGCAGCAATGGCCGGTAAAATTGCTATCTCTATTCGTGCTTACCATGATCGTACGGGTGAAGCGCAGCGCGAAGCCGCGGGTAACCAAATTGTTTTACGCCATCGCCCACTAGGCGTGATGGCAGTCTTCGGGCCGTATAACTTCCCTGGTCATTTGCCAAATGGTCACATCGTGCCAGCACTATTAGCAGGTAACACAGTGGTATTTAAGCCTTCAGAGCAAACGCCACTAACGGGTGAGTTTGCGATGAAACTGTGGGATCAAGTAGGGTTACCAAAAGGTGTGATTAACCTAGTTCAAGGTGCCAAAGAGACGGGGATAGCGCTCGCTGATTCGAAAGGTCTTGATGGCGTGTTATTTACTGGTAGTGCAAACACAGGCCATATCCTGCATAAACAGTTTGCTGGTCAGCCAGGTAAGATGCTGGCTTTAGAGATGGGCGGTAACAACCCTATGGTTATCTCTGAGAGCTATGGTGACCTAGATGCGACGGTTTATACTATTATTCAGTCTGCGTTTATCAGTGCCGGTCAACGCTGTACCTGTGCACGTCGCCTGTATGTACCTGAAGGTGAGAAAGGTGATTTGCTAGTGAGCAAACTGGTAGAAGCGACCAACAAGATCCGTGTCGATCAGCCTTTTGCAGAACCCGCTCCATTTATGGGGCCTCAAATTTCAAAAGCAGCCGCTGACTTCATTCTTGCAGCTCAAGCGAACCTACAAAAGCTTGGCGGTGAGAGTCTAATCGAAGCGAAAGCAGGTGAAGCGGCGTTTGTTACTCCTGGCATCATCGACGTAACAGCGATTGCTGAGCTACCAGATGAAGAGTACTTTGGCCCACTACTGCAAGTTGTTCGTTACCAAGGTTTGGAAAAAGCGGTCGAACTGGCGAATGACACACGCTTTGGCTTATCGGCTGGCCTGGTGTCTACCGATGACAGCGAGTGGGAATACTTTGTTGACCATATTCGAGCAGGTATCGTAAACCGTAACCGTCAGCTAACCGGAGCGAGCGGAGATGCGCCATTTGGTGGTCCTGGTGCGTCGGGTAATTTACGCCCAAGCGCATACTATGCAGCAGATTATTGTGCTTATCCTATGGCTTCGATGGAAGGCGGTGAAACGTTACTACCTGCTACGCTTAGCCCTGGGGTAGAGCTATAACGAGATAAATTAGGGAATTCCCTTCTTGCCTTCCCGAGCCGGAAGGCACTTTAAACGTCACAGGTTGAAGGCTATCTAATCAGATTTTCTGGACACATTTGGTTAGATGGCCTCTTTTATATCTAAAAATAATACTAATAAGCTCTCTTTAACGTAAACAAACCCTATACAAGGAGGCGTTATGACGCCAGATGTTTTATTCCGACCGTTATGGAATGACTATATTCAACGCTTATGTCCCTCTGCTGAAAAAGTGCATCACCTCCTGCAAGAAGATGAAGCTCTGATCAACGACCATATTGCTTTGCGCACCTTTAATGTAGAGCCGTTAGGCATTGCCACGTTAGCTCAACCATTCCTTGACGCAGGTTACACACCTTGTGGCGACTATGTGTTTGAGAGCAAAAAGTTGGTCGCTAAGCACTTTGAGCACCCAGACCCAACTCAACCGAAAGTATTCATTAGTGAGTTGAAGGTAGAAGAGTGTTCAGCTGAGTTGCAGGCAATTGTGGCTAAATTGGTTGAGCAGGTCGATGCTTCTCAATTGCAAAGCCCAGAATTCTTGTATGGAGGACGTTTGTGGGATCTTAGCTATGCTGATTTCCAATCGCTGGCAAAAGAGAGTGAGTACGCCTCTTGGCTAGCTGCCCATGGTTATGGTGCAAACCACTTTACCGTGAGCGTGAACCAGTTAAGTGCGTTTGATGAAGTGGTTGGTGTGAATAACCACCTACGTGATGCTGGTTTTACCATTAATGAGTTTGGTGGTGAAGTGAAAGGTTCTCCAGATGTACTGCTGGAGCAATCATCAACCATGGCAGATAAAGTCGCAGTTACCTTTACTGAAGGGAGTGAAGTTATTCCAGGTGGCTTCTATGAGTTTGCTAAACGTTACCCAATGAGTAATGGAGAGCTTTACCCTGGGTTCGTGGCAGCATCTGCAGATAAAATCTTCGAAAGTACCAATGGATAAGCGAGAGAATCGATTATCTATTTGGTAGACCCCAAGAACAAAAAAGCCACCCAATGGGTGGCTTTTAAAATTTAGCAGTTAATCGAGATTAACGAGTACCGTAAACAACGATGGTCTTACCGTGAGCAGAGATTAGGTTCTGCTCTTCTAGCATCTTCAAGATACGACCTACAGTCTCACGAGAACAGCCAACAATTTGACCGATTTCTTGACGAGTGATCTTGATTTGCATGCCGTCTGGGTGAGTCATCGCATCTGGTTGCTTCGCTAGGTTAAGTAGCGTTTGAGCAATACGGCCAGTTACGTCTAGGAACGCAAGGTCACCCACTTTTTGGCTAGTCACCTGTAGGCGGCTTGCCATTTGCGCTGAAAGACGCATAAGGATATCTGGGTTTACTTGAATTAGCTGACGGAATTTCTTGAACGAAATTTCTGCAACTTCACAAGGAGATTTAGCACGAACCCATGCGGTACGCTCTTGGTCTTCTTCGAATAGACCAAGCTCACCGATAAAGTCACCTTGGTTTAGGTAAGAAAGGATCATTTCCTTACCTTCTTCGTCTTTAATAAGAACCGCTACTGAACCTTTTACGATGTAGTACAAAGTCTCAGCTTTCTCGCCCGCGTGAATTAGCGTGCTTTTTGAAGGGTACTTATGAATATGACAGTGTGAAAGGAACCACTCTAATGTTGGGTCGGTTTGAGGTTTACCTAGAACCATAATATCTCACTTCCTCTGCAGGGTACGCTTGCCGCTTTCCATGTTTTAGCAAAGCCTTAAATAGGCCTACTAGGATAAGAGCACTTTACAAATGCTGCAAGCCAACTTGTGTTTCGGTTACAAATAGTATCCTTTTTCGAAAACGATTTCTTGATTTTAATCGGGTACTACTTGGGTTTTACTACGCAAAACTGTGCACATGATCACGGTATGAAAAGTAATCGTGTTCTAGCCGTGAGTTCTAGCCAATTTTTCCCGTTTCGATCAGCTGTTGTAGGATTGGTCGAACGATCAATTCCATCGCAAAACTCATCTTGCCGCCAGGCACCACTAAAGTGTTATGGCGCGACATAAATGAGCCATCAATCATAGCCAATAGATATGGGAAATCGACATTCTTAATTCCGCGTAAACGAATTACCACAAAGCTTTCATCTAGACTTGGGATACCTTTAGCATTAAGTGGGTTCGATGTATCTACTGTTGGTACGCGCTGAAAGTTGATGTGTGTTCGTGAGAACTGCGGGGTGATGTAATTGAGATAGTCGTCCATCGAACGAACAATCGAGTCCATAACCGCTTCGCGAGAGTGGCCTCGATCACGGGTGTCACGGACGAATTTCTGTATCCACTCTAAGTTAACAATCGGCACCATGCCAATCAGAAAATCGACATGTTGAGCGACATTGACGTCACCATCGACGACACCACCATGCAGGCCTTCATAGAACATTACATCGGAATTTTCCGGTAGGTCTTGCCATGGTGTGAAAGTGCCCGGCATCTGGTTATAAGGTACTGCCTCGTCAAAGGTGTGCAGATAGCGACGTACCTGGCCGGTGCCTTCGTGGCCATATTTGCGAAAAAACTCAGCCAATGCAGGGAAGTCATTCGCTTGCGGGCCAAAATAACTGATATGGCGACCTTGTTCGCGCGCTTTACGGATTTCGACGTCCATTTCCGGGCGAGTGAATCGATGGAAGCTGTCGCCTTCTACCCAAGCGGGCTTGACGTTCATCATATTGAACATCTTGCGGAAAGCTTCTGAAGTGGTTGTAGTTCCGGCACCAGAAGAACCGGTAACGGCAATTATTGGGTGTTTTGCTGACATGACAAACCTTGTCTATGAATACGTTCCTGTAATCGGAGTTCACTATAACACGCTTTAGCAAACCGTCATTGTATGCAGTTCTCTAAAACTTGTTTTTGAGTTGAATGTCGACGGTTTCATGTAATTCAGAGAAAACCACGACAGCATCGCCTGACTCAAGTTGTTTCTTAATTTGGTCTATCTTGCTTTGCAGTGATACTTCAATTGTGCCGTAATCGGTCCCTTCTCGAAGGACAAATTCTCGAATTAAGTTATCTAGTGTCTCTGGATCAATTTGTTGCCATGGAACAATCATAAATACCTCGTGATTTTATGTTCGTTTTGGGGCCGCTATTATGCCGGATCGGTGAGACTTTCATAGTAGGCAGGGAGGGCTTCTTCGAGCCAGAATTTCGGTTTGATGGCACTTCCGCTCACAAAGCCGACATGACCACCTTGCTCAAACAATCGATAATCGATGTTATCTGGCAGAATAAATTTAGGGATCACCGCATCGGTCATGAATGGGTCATCTTTTGCGTGAATGATCTGAGTTGGGATTTTGATCTCTTTAAGACGATGGATACCAGAGCAGCGTTGGTAGTAATCTTCAGCATCTTGAAATCCATGCAGGGGCGCGGTAATCAAATCATCAAACTCATATAGGCGAGTCACACGCTTAATACACTGGTAGCTAAGGCCAAGTTCACCCTTGAGCAAATGATGTTTCTGCAACGCACTTTTCTTAAGGGATGAAAGTAGATAGTTTTTGTACAGTTTCGAAAAGCCTTTTTCGATACGCTCTGAGCAGGCAGAAAGGTCGAGAGGGGCAGAGACAATTGTAGCAGCATCGACTAATGGGTCATGATTGTACTTGGCTAAGTAATTCGCCAGCATATTACCGCCTAGCGAGATACCCACGGCGACTTTTTTTTGATTTGGGAACAGATTATTCAGGAATTCCAAGAAGAAACGTGCATCTTCAACTTCACCTGAGTGATAAGCTCGCGCCAACTTATTTGGCTTACCGCTGCAACCACGAAAGTGCATCATGACAGAAAGCCAACCTTGCTTATTGAAGGCATCCATTAGGCCATTGGCATACGGGCTATAAAAGCAGCCTTCTAAACCATGGAACAGGACAAAAATCGGTTTGTATGTTGCTGCGGTCGTTTGCGTGTCTTCACCCCAAGCGATATCAAGAAAGTCACCATCTGGTGTATCCAGTGTTTGCCAAATAGGCTCGAACATTGCTTTTTTGCGTATAAAGCGTGGCGCAAGAGTCTGAAGGTGTGGATTGGTTAAGCCTTTGGCGGCGACAAACTGAGTCATAGCGGCTCTCTATAGGTTAGCGATATTGTCAATGGGTTCTGCAAAGGCTGAGTAGAGTCGCTCACCTCCAAGTTGGCGGCAATAACGTAAAGTAAGTGGCTCTGCGTGATTCTTTTCGAGATCAATACTGTTAATGCAGTCAACCAGATCAGACTGTTGTTGCTTTTCGAGTTGCAGTTCGAATTGGAGAGATTCGCGGTATAAGGTATCTGGTACTTGGCTTTTCAGTTTTCGCCTTAGCTCACGGTAATTGAGAAGTAGGGCTTCAGAGCGCCCTAGACACTCCTCAACACGGTGCCAGTCTTGTTCGCCAAAACAAACTTGCTGCTCATCGAGCCACTTGAGCAGGAGCAGCAAGTTTACATTGCCTTTAAACTGATTTTGCAGGTTCAAGCACGCATCTTTCACCTCTCGCACACTGTAGTACTGCAAGCTAAATTGCCATAAGCGCTCTAGTGTTAAAGAAATCTCGGCGTGCTCTGAACTCATTGGCTATTGAACTCCTGCTCCATCTGTTCTAGCTCTTCTTGGAGAGCCATCCATTCCATTTCGACATCTTCAAGCTCAGCTTTACTATTGGCTTGAATGGCTAGTACTTGATTAAGTTTAGCTTTATTTTCGGCTTCATAAAGTGAGTTATCGGATAATTGCGTTTCAGCATCCGCTAACGATTCACCCAACTTATCCATTTTTTCTTCAAGTTTTGTCAGGTTTTTGCGAATTGGCGCAGTGAGTTTACGGAACTCAGCTTCTCGGCGTTTTTGATCTTTTTTTGCCGCCGCGCTGTTTGTACTTGTTTTCTCTGGTTGTTGAGATTGGGCTTCACGTCGCTCCGCTTTCTGCTGCTCTGTTAACCATTTATAGTAATCATTCAAGTCGCCATCAAATGGGGCAACTTGACGATCATGAACCAGGTAAAGGTCATCGGTAGTTGCGCGCAGTAGGTAGCGGTCGTGTGAAACGATCACCATTGCTCCTTCAAAGGTCTGCAATGCCATTGTGAGAGCCTGGCGCATGTCCAAATCTAGGTGGTTAGTCGGTTCATCGAGCAATAGCAGGTTTGGTTTTTGCCAAACAACTAAGGCCAATACCAAACGTGCTTTTTCACCACCAGAGAACGGCGCGACCTTTTCTAACGCTTTGTCTCCTTGGAAACCAAAGCTACCTAGGTAATTACGCAGCTCTAATTCATTTTTATCAGGTGCGATTTGCATCATGTGCTGCAACGGAGTTTCTTCAGGGTGAAGAGTTTCTAGTTGATGCTGAGCAAAGTAGCCAATCTTAACGCCTTGCGAGTAAGTTAAATCGCCACCTTGAGGGCTCAGCTCACGAGACAGCAGTTTAATCAGTGTTGATTTACCGGCACCGTTGCGACCAAGTAGACCGATTCGACTGCCTGGCACTAGGTTAAGGCGAATTTTGTCTAAGATTAGGTTGTCGCCGTAACCTGCTGACACCTCATCCATCATGATGATTGGATTTGGTAGGGCGTCTGGCTCACGGAATTGGAAACTAAAGGGGTTGTCGAGCTGTGCAGGCAAAACCTTTTCCATTTTTTCTAAGGCTTTGATTCGGCTTTGAGCCTGACGAGCTTTTGATGCTTTGTAGCGGAAGCGGTCGATGTAGCTCTGCATGTGCGACATCTGCTTTTGCTGCTTCTCAAACTGAGCCTGTTGCAAGATAAGCTTCTGAGCACGCTGCTCTTCAAATGATGAGTAGTTACCTGTGTACTCGTTCAGTAGCTGGTTCTCGACGTGAATGACACGGCCTACAATGGGATCGAGGAAGTCTCGGTCGTGCGAGATAAGCACTAGTGTGCCCGGGTAGTTTTGTAGCCAGCGTTCTAACCACATCACGGCATCTAAGTCTAAGTGGTTGGTTGGTTCATCAAGCAGCAATAGATCGGAACGACAAAGTAGAGCTTGAGCTAAGTTAAGACGCATACGCCAACCACCCGAGAATTGGGTTAAGTTCCAACTCATTTGCTCTTGGCTAAAGCCTAAGCCATCTAGCAGTTCAGCTGCTCGAGCACGGATACTATAACCACCAATAGTTTCAATCTTGCCGTGAATTTCAGCGACTAGAGTGCCTTTGTCTCGTTGCTCAGCGTCAGCTAGGTCAGCTTCAAGCTTTCGATATTCTCGATCGCCATCAATGACATATTCAATGGCGCTACGTTCAAGAGCGGGTGTCTCCTGCGCAACCCAAGCTAATTCCCAATGAGCGGGTTTGCTGAAGTTACCTGCATCAATAGAGAGTTCATCTTTAATTAAAGCGAATAGTGTCGACTTACCACAGCCGTTTTTACCGACTAGGCCGACTTTATCGCCTGGATGAATGGTTGCAGAAGCTTGCTCAAGAAGTGGTTTACCACCACGAAGTAGCTGTATGCCAGAGAAGGTAATCATAGTTATTTGCTTTATCTTTGCTCGTATTGCGTCGAATAGTAGGGGGAATAAGATTAAAAGTCGATTATTGCGTTATCTGCGCTAACCACGTATAACAAACTGATAACCTATAAAAACAATATAATACGTTCTAAACACAAGGATTGCTGTCCCAGGAATGCAGAGTTTACCGACCGATAAGCCCAAAATCTTGGTGCTATACGCCCATCCCGAGTCACAAACGTCAGTGGCTAATAAAATGATGCTCAAGAAAATTGAGTCTCTTGAGCATGTGACCGTACATGACCTTTACGCCCATTATCCTGACTTTTTTATTGATGTTGCGGCTGAACATCAACGGCTTATCGAGCATGATGTGATCGTGTTCCATCATCCTCTCTATATGTATTCTTGCCCTGCCTTGCTGAAAGAGTGGCTTGACCGAGTTCTCGGTAAAGGGTTCGCCTTTGGCAAGGGAGAGGCGTTGAAGGGGAAATACTGGCGCAGTGTGATTACGACAGGAGGCAAAGAGGAAGCATTTAGTAAAGGTGGCTATAACCGCTATCCTTTATCAGAGATCCTTCAACCATTTGAGCTGACAGCAGCTTTATGTCAAATGCACTGGATAGAGCCGTTAGTTCTTTATTGGGCGCGCAATGTATCAGAGATGGAACGCTACCAACATGCAGAGTCTTATCGTCAATGGTTGAACGATCCTTTGTATGCCTACCCGCAGGAATTAGGAGGCGAGCATGGCACTTGAAAGTGATTTTCTCCAAAGTAGTGTGATCTTCTTAACCGCTGCTGTAGTTGCTGTTCCTCTTGCTCAACGTATGGGATTGGGCTCGGTATTGGGCTATCTCATTGCAGGTGTGGCCATCGGTCCATGGGGACTGGGTCTAATCAGTGACGTTGAAGCAATCCTTCACTTTGCTGAATTTGGTGTGGTATTGCTGCTCTTCCTCATTGGTCTAGAGTTAAATCCCAAAAAACTACTCCAAATGAAAGGGCCCATTCTAGGCTTGGGTGGAGCTCAGGTTGTGATTACTACCTGCATTATCTCCAGTGTGGCTTACATCGCGGGCACCACTTGGCAGACAAGTCTCGTTATCGGAATGGGGCTGGCGCTTTCATCAACGGCAATCGCTTTGAAAGTGATTGAAGAGCAGGGTTTAGCAGGTAAAGAAGCTGGGCAATCTGGTTTTGCAGTCTTGCTGTTTCAAGATATCGCCGTTATCCCTATGCTCGCTATTTTACCTCTTCTTGCGGGCAACACAGCAGGCAATATTTGGGACGCATTGTGGATGCTTGTTGGGGTCGGTGGGCTATTAATGGGCGGTCACTTTTTATTGCGTCCATTATTCCGTTATGTCGTGATAAGTGGTGTTCGTGAATTGTTCACCGTTGCAGCGCTTTTGTTGGTTATTGGTATCGCTTTGTTAATGAAGCAACTGGGCCTATCGATGGCGCTTGGTACGTTCTTGGCGGGTGTGCTACTTGCAGAAAGTGAGTATCGCCATGAATTAGAGATAGCAATTGAGCCATTCAAAGGTTTGCTACTAGGGCTGTTTTTCATTGCTGTTGGGATGGCGGTCAATTTAGGGCTATTGGCGTTAGAGCCCTTTGCTGTGTTGATGGCGGTATTTAGTCTGGTCGCTGTGAAAGGTGCGATACTCTATTTTCTTGCTCGCTTGTCGGGCAGTCGCGCCAAGTCGCGCAGTAAAATGGCCGCAATCTTGAGTCAAGGTGGTGAGTTTGCTTTTGTTATCTTTACTGCTGCGAGTGCCGAAGGGTTGCTTAACCAAGAGCAAACAGCGTTCTTGTTGGTTGTCGTCAGCTTATCGATGGTGACTACGCCATTGCTGTTGATGGCACAAAATAAGTGGTATGCAAGAGGTCTTAACGCAGAAACAGAAGCGACGTTAGCCAGTGATGTCATCAACAAGCAACCGCGAGTCATTATTGCTGGTTTCGGTCGTTTTGGCCAAATTATTGGTCGCTTAATGTACGCCAATAAGATTAAGGTGACAGTTCTGGAGAGTGATGCTAGCCAAATTCAATTGCTAAGAAAGTATGGCTATAAAGTCTATTATGGTGATGCCACGCAGCTTGATTTGTTGCGTGCGGCGGGGGCTGATAAAGCCGAGGCAATGGTCATCTGTACTGACTCTCCCGATGAGATTATGAAGATAGTCGAGTTATGTCAGACCCATTTCCCTAATCTACGTTTGCTAGCACGCGCTCGCAGCCGGGTTGAGGCGTATCAATTGCTAAGTCATGGGGTAGAAAGCTATTCTCGAGAGACATTTCTTGGTGCATTGGATTTAGGTCGCCAAGCTTTAGTTGAATTAGGTATGCATCCATATCAAGCGAAACGGGCTGAAGCTCACTTTAGAAAACTCGATAATGCGATGCTTAAAGAGCTATTGCCTCAACACCAAGATGATAAACAATTGGCCTTAAGAGCCAAAGAAGCCCGTAAAGAACTAGAAGAGATTTTTGGTCGTGAAATGGAAAGTGACCAACAAGCAAAGAACTTCTGGGATTAATCCAATAGAGTTGTAATATGAAGAAAAGATTTATCGCAGGCGCCAGCTGTCCTAAGTGCTCACAGCAAGACACATTACGTTGGTGGATAGAGAATAATATTGAATTGGTTGAGTGTGTCGAGTGTGGTCATCAAGACCAAAGGAAACCAGAGGCGGTTGAGACGACCAAGCACAGCGGCGAAGAAATGATCGGGATTTTTAAGCCAGATTGATTGAGTTTCTTTAAATCGTCCCCATAATAACCCCAGTAGAAAGTTTGCTGACCATAGTGTTGGCTGTGGTCCTTTATTCTCCTTGGAGTCAATATGAAAATTGAAAAGAACGTAGTAGTAAGTCTTGCTTACCAAGTGAAACTAGAAGATGGTGTAGTTGTTGATCAATCTACAACTGATGCACCTCTAGATTACCTACACGGCAACAACAACCTAATCACAGGTCTTGAAACTGCACTAGAAGGTAAGGAAGCGGGCGCTAAGTTCTCTGTAACTGTTTCTCCAGAAGAGGCTTACGGTGAGCACAACGATGCACTAGTACAACGTGTTCCTGCTGACGTTTTCCAAGGTGTTGAACAAATCGAAGTGGGTATGCGTTTTCTAGCGGATACTGACCAAGGTCCAATTCCTGTTGAAGTAACAGAAGTTGATGGCGACGAAGTTGTTGTTGATGGTAACCACATGCTTGCTGGTCAAACGCTAACGTTTGACGTTGAAGTTGTAGCACTGCGTGAAGCAACAGCGGAAGAGATCGAGCACGGTCACGTACACCAAGCTGGTGGTTGTGGTCACGACCACGATCACGAAGGCGGTTGTTGTGGTGGCGAAGGTCACGACCACGGTGAAGAGAAAAAAGACGGTTGCTGCGGTGGCGGTAGCTGCGGCTCTCACTAATCCGTTAGCTGATCGCTAGATTGTAAAAGGCGCTTCCTGTTGTACGGGAAGCGCCTTTTTGTTAATTGTTCTATACCAACAAGGTCGTTAGAGAGATGGAGATCAACCAATGACGCAACCCTTTTCAATTGCCATTCATGGTGGAGCTGGAACCATTCTACGTGAACAAATGAGTGATGAATTAAAGTCGTCAATTTTAGCGGATCTCGAATCTTCAGTCCGAGCGGGATACAAGGTGTTATCTGAAGCAGGAGATGCGCTTGATGCGGTTGTCGCTGCGGTGAAAGTGTTGGAAGACTCACCAAACTTTAATGCTGGCAAAGGCTCGGTCCTAACTCATAAAGAAATGGTTGAGATGGATGCCTCCGTCATGCACGGAGCTAAGGCCGAAGCTGGCGCTGTGGCTGGGGTGCGCCATATTAAAAACCCGATTGAGCTTGCTCGTGATGTGATGCAGAAAAGCAACCACGTACTATTGATTGGTGATGGGGCTGAAGAGTTCGCGTTTGAGCAGGGCTACTCATTTACCGAGCAAGATTACTTCTTTACTGACCGTCGTTATGAACAACTCCTCTCAATGAAAGAGAAAGGTCTATTTGCGCTTTCAGAATCTAAATATCCTGATGATAAGAAATACGGCACGGTAGGGGCAGTCGCTCTTGATCAGCAGGGTAACCTTGCTGCCGCAACCAGTACAGGTGGTGTAACAAATAAGAAGTATGGCCGAGTGGGTGATTCCTCAATTATTGGAGCAGGGACCTTTGCAGAAAACGACAATGTAGCCGTATCTACGACTGGCATGGGAGAGTTCTTCATCCGCAAAACCGTCGCGGCGGATGTGGCTGCAAGAATGCGTTACCTGAAAGAGGATGTGCGCACGGCGTGCGAAATGGTTATTCAGGGCGAGTTAAAAGAAATGGGAGGGGAGGGCGGCTTGATTGCGGTCGATGCCCAAGGAGAACTCCATTTCGCGATGAATAGCTCTGGAATGTATCGAGCAGGTATCGATACTGAGGGTAATTTCAGCGTTAAAATATATGCAGATGAATAGCTCATCGATAGGTTAAGCCTCCAATACTTAAAGTAACTAACTGATTTATATCGGCGTTATTTAGAGGGCGAAAGGGTTTGCTCTCTATTACGCTTATATGATTAAAAAATGACTGCAAGAAATGTGATTCAGTGCTAAAATCCATTTTTAACTAGCAATCAGAACTGGAAAGATGGGAAATAACGTAGTCGTTCTAGGCACCCAATGGGGTGACGAAGGTAAAGGTAAAATTGTTGACCTTTTAACTGAAGATGCAAAATATGTGGTTCGCTACCAAGGCGGTCACAATGCAGGCCACACACTAGTAATTGACGGTGAGAAAACCGTTCTTCACTTAATTCCATCAGGCATCCTACGCGATAACGTAAAATGTGTTATCGGTAACGGCGTTGTACTTTCGCCTGAAGCACTTCTTAAAGAAATGAAGCCTCTAGAAGAGCGCGGTATCCCAGTACGCGAGCGTCTTTTCGTTTCTGAAGCTTGTCCTCTAATTCTTCCTTACCACATCGCTATCGACAACGCGCGTGAAATCGCTCGTGGTGCGAAAGCGATTGGTACGACTGGTCGTGGTATCGGTCCTGCTTACGAAGATAAAGTTGCTCGTCGCGGTCTTCGCGTTGGTGATCTTTTCGATAAAGAAATGTTCGCTGAGAAACTAAAAGAAGTAATGGAATTCCATA
>NZ_CFHWOM010000018.1:0-64694 GCF_984391705.1 Vibrio sp.
CGATCAAAGTCGAGTAGATTGATTTTTTCAGTGGTCATGTGGCCTCTCAAGCGACGGAACATTAATTAAGGGCGCGAATTGTACAGCCTTTATGCAGTGACAACAAGGGCTGTAAAGCCCTGTATTTTTTAAGGCGTTAATATATCAGTGATTAATTTTTAAACAGGTAAAAACAACCCGCCAAATTGGCGGGTTGTTGCATTTTTTATTGAGCAATTTGCTGGATTTGTTCAACTATCGCTTTCAAACCATTACCACGAGAAGGGCTTAGATGAGCTATCAAACCAAGTTTTGCGAAGTAATCATCAACATCAAGCATGCGAATCTCTTCTGACGTCTTACCATCAAAAGCGGCCATAACAAGTGCAATCAACCCTCGGACAATACGCGCATCTGAATCGGCGCAAAAGTACCACTTATCATCTACTTGCTGACTCACTAACCAAACGAGGCTCTCACAGCCAGACACCGTCACTTGTTCGGATTGCAACTCTTCCGGCATTTTCGGAAGTTTCTTCCCCCATTGAATGACCTGTCGGTAACGATCTTCCCAGCCATTAAATTGCTGCATGGTAGATACGATATCTTCGACTGTTATATCACTGCCGAATGGAGATTGAGGAAACGGTGACATAAGGTTCTCCTGACTACTTTACTTTTTGTATTTCTGAATCAGTTTTTCAACGATGCGTGAAACCGCGACAAAACCGAAAGTTGCGGTCACGACAGTTGCTGCACCAAAACCACTTGCACAATCCATACGCTTTGGACCTTCTGCTGTTGATTTTACACTACAGACAGAGCCATCAGGTTGAGGATATTTCAGTTGCTCTGTTGAAAAGACACAATCAATACCAAACTTACGCGCTGGGTTAGTTGGGAAATTATGATGACGACGCAACGTATCTTTGATCTTCTTCGCTAATGGGTCTTGAATGGTTTTCGTTAGATCAGCCACTTTGATTTGAGTTGGATCGATTTGACCACCTGCACCACCTGTCGTAATCACTTTGATTTTATTGCTTCGACAATACGCCAGTAAAGATGCCTTGGCTTTGACACTGTCAATTGCGTCCAACACATAGTCATACTCTTTGGTTAAGTACTCATGCTGGTTATCAGGTGTAATAAAGTCATCAATTAAATTCACTTTACACTCAGGGTTAATCAACTTAACGCGCTCAGCCATTACTTCAATTTTACTTTGCCCGACGGTACCTGACAAAGCATGTATCTGACGGTTAATGTTGGTCACACACACGTCATCCATGTCGATCAACGTAAGCTCACCAACACCAGTACGTGCCAGCGCTTCAACCGCCCAAGACCCAACACCACCAATCCCGATCACACATACGTGTGCTGCACGTAGTATTTCGACTTCACTATTCCCGTAAAGACGACGAGTACCACCAAAACGTTGGTTGTAGTTATCTGAAGCTGGAGTGTCGAGTTCGCGCATAGTGATTTTCCGCTTGGTCCAAAAAGAAAGAGTGCGATTTATACGCACTCTTTATTCAAATGTCTAGATGAGAAAGCCTATTGTAGCTTCTCTGGTGGCAATGCCCAAGGAGCTTGTGTTGCAGAGCCGTCTAACCCTAGTTTCCAAACACGACCAAAGTGTTTGTAATGACCTGCTTCAGTACCCGCTCTTGGTCCCATACCATGGTAGAGATCAAGGTGATTTCGCTTAACTGCACCGCCAGTATCAAGCACAATTAACAAGCGTAATTGATGCGCCCCACTCCAAGTCCCATCAGGCTTAAGTAACGGCACCTCCGCCAGAATAGGGGTTCCCATTGGGAAAATAGAACGATCCCCTGCCACTGATGCCATTGGTAACAAAGGTATTCCAGCGGACCCAGTAACTGGAGCATCAGCTTGAGGACTGAAGAACACATAAGATGGGTTTTGTTCTAACAGCTCGCGTACCGTGGCTTCATCATTCGCGAGCACCCATTCTTTGATCGCTTTCATCGACATTTTTTCACGCGGCACTTCACCACGCTCAATCAACACTCGGCCAATACTCACGTACGCTTTATTGTTTTTACCACCGTAGGCAAAGTACTCAAGAGTGTCATCATCCTCAAAATGAACAAAGCCACTGCCTTGCACTTCCATCAAAAATGGGTCAATCATATTCGCAGCGTATCCCAATTCCAGCCCCTGTCCCGCTAGGGAGCCTGAGTAGATTTCTGCACGAGTCGGGCAATTAGTATCACATTCAGGCTTACGATAGACCGGATACTTGTACGTTTCATTAGGCTGATGTCTTAGCTCCATAACCGGAGAAAAATAACCAGTAAACAGCACGTTTCCTTGCTTATCTCCGCCGCCCAATTGTGCCGTTTGGATACCAAAATTGCTCAGTTCACTCGGCTCACCACTTTGCAATACCCATTCGTTGAGCTTTTCATACAAAGGCTGATAGACCGCAGCCATGGAAGGTGACTTGCTAACCACCTGCTCGGCCTGACGATGAAACTCAGTAAAATCTCGAGGTTTGTCAGACTCTACAACTGCAGTTTTATTCAAAATAGAATTGAATTCACCGTCGACATATTGCTGCGCTCGTTCGGTAGGTTGTGCACAGCCAAAAAGAACTGAGGCTGCCACGATAGGAAGATATTTTTTGAACACTGGTAAGATTCCTCTCCAACAATCTGTTCAGCATGACAAACTGAACCGTTTAGCGCAATCAAAGAGAGGTTAACGAATGTTATTTTTAAACTTTTCTGACAAACGAAACACAGGTTGATAATGTGATTGAGAGATCAATTTCATCTCAGTAAAAGATTCATTCAATACTTGAAAGCGTCGCACTGAATCACCAACACGATATTCAACGTAGCTGCCATCAAAACTATACTCCGTATCGACGATCCCGCCATTGATGGAAACGCCATTTGGACCTAAGGTAAATTCTTCTGCTGAATACTGCGCTACGTCTTTTTCTATCCATGTCCCATAGACATTTGATTTGGGGAAAGTAACGGACACATAGTAGTTATAAAGTGGGATCGACAATGCCACTACCGCTGCAAATGCAACAATAAAAAGTAATTGAATCGAACGCTCAATAATTTTCTTTTTGTTAGAACTTAAATTGTCCACGTTAGCCTTGGCCGTTACAGTACTAATACGCTCACCTATCTATTTAGTGTACGACGAAATCACATTATAAGTAGACTGAATATTACTATCGCCACCCCATTGTGCACTTCTATACCACTCAAACGTTAACAGAACCACTCCCTGTAAATCTATTTTTGACAATAGTTCCAAAATACCGCTTGCTCATGCAGGAATAAAATTGCAGTATAATTACATATAAATTCATTTAGAGTTGTACCGTGAAAATAAGAAACACAGCACTTGTTAAGGGTTTTAGGCAGTCCGTTCCTTACGTCAATGCCCACCGAGGTAAAACCATGGTCATCATGCTCGGTGGAGAAGCCGTAGCTGATCATAACTTTGCGAATATTATTAGTGACTTAGCGCTACTTCACAGCCTAGGCGTTAAGATTGTTCTTGTGCACGGTGCTCGCCCACAAATCAGTGCCATTCTCGAGCAAAACCAACATCAAACACCCTATCACAAAGGTATTCGAGTGACTGATGAACAATCGCTCAACTATGTGATGCAAGCTTCCGGTCAATTACAGCTCGCGATTACCGCTCAGCTTTCAATGAGTTTAAGTAATACGCCAATGGCCGGTACCCAACTAAACGTAGTAAGCGGCAACTTCATCATTTCTCAACCGCTAGGTGTCGATGATGGCATTGATTACTGCCACAGCGGTCGTATTCGTCGTATTGATGTTGAAGGCATCAATCGCATGCTTGATCAAGGTTCTATTGTTTTACTTGGTCCAATAGCTAGCTCAGTGACGGGCGAATCATTCAATTTGCTCTCAGAAGAAGTCGCTACGCAAGTCGCGATAAAATTGAAGGCAGACAAGCTGATTGGCTTTTGTTCCGAGCAAGGCATCATCGATGAAAATGGTGACGCAGTAGCTGAACTGTTTCCACGCGAAGCCGAGCAGATCTTGCACAAGATAGAGCAAGATATTGATTCAAGCAGTGATAACTCTTCAGGCACTCTACGCTTTTTACGCGCGGCTATTTCAGCGTGCCACGCAGGTGTGCCTCGTAGCCACCTCGTTAGCTACAAAGTCGATGGAGCCTTAGTACAAGAGCTATTTTCTCTTGATGGTATTGGTACTCAGGTCGTTCAAGCCAGTGCCGAGCAAGTTCGCCAAGCTGATATCGATGACATTGGTGGTATTTTGGATTTAATTCGCCCACTGGAAGAACAAGGCATACTCGTTCGGCGCTCTCGTGAGCAGCTTGAGCAGGAGATCCATCAATTCACGATTATCGAAAAAGATGGCTTGATTATCGGCTGCGCTGCGCTGTATCCGTATCCTGATGAGAAGATGGCAGAAATGGCCTGCGTTGCAATCCACCCAGAATATCGCGATGGAAACAGAGGCTTACTACTGTTTAACCACATGCGGCTCCAGTCGAAAGCGCAAGGTATCAAGTATATCTTTGTGCTTACTACTCACAGCTTACATTGGTTTAGAGAGCAGGGGTTTCATGAGATGGATGTGAACTTCTTACCTTCCCACAAGCAAAACCTATATAACTATCAAAGAAAGTCTAAAGTGTTGGCGATAGAACTTTAACTGGAAAAGTCGCAATATCGAGACAAAGTTGCTGTAAGTTGACAAAAAATCCTACTTTATTCTCTTTATTTCATATCTACGATTGGTTAAAATTTCGGCTCCTTATTCAAGGAGCCGATAGGACTCATCTCTACTTAATCATCGGTTAAGTTGCACGGATTGCTTTAGGTTGATAACAACGTCACTAAGAGCACTATTTGATGAAAACTATTATTTGTAACTCAATTCAGAGCTTCTGGGATATGGCGGACAACGAACTACTAGAGGGCTTGGACGTACATTGTGTATTTCCAGTCACTGAAGGCCTCAAAGCCTTTATCTTGAATTATCAAGAGAAGTATCACATCCGCAGTATCTCTTTTACAACTGCTCTTTCTTAAGCGCTGCTGGCTTAATTTGCTAACCAGGGATGGTTATGCACCTCACTCCCCTCCGAGTCGACTCACCAAACCACTTGCTCGTTCTGTTCGAAGTTTAATTCCTCGCTTCATCACTCGATCATCGATATACAAACTTAAACGTTTCTTCGCACGCGTAATCCCTGTGTAGATAAGTTCTCGAGTCAGTATTGGCGTAAAGTCTGGCGGCAAAATCATTAGCGTATGATCAAATTCACTGCCCTGCGATTTATGAATCGTCATTGCATAGGCCGTTTCATGCTCAGGAACTCGACTTGGGAGGACAGCTTTGACGCTTCCATCTGGCAGCTCGAAAAAGACTTTCAGCTTGTCTTCACTCTCATCTCGAATACAAAGACCGATATCGCCATTGTACAAGCCCAATGCGTGATCGTTTCGCGTAACCATCACAGGCCTTCCGTGATACCACAGCTCATCTTGAACCTGAATCAGTTTACGGCTCGCCAGCGCACGCTCAACGCGTTGATTTAATCCCGTCACGCCAAAATCGCCTTCACGAATAGCACATAACAATCGGCAACGTCCAAAGGCGTCCAGTGCCGCTTTCGCCCGCTGCTTTATGGTTTCAGGCTCACCCGATATCAGGTCGACCCCGGCTTTACTAATGCGTTCTAAGTAAAGGCGATACTCCCCCACCAAAGTTTGAATCATCTGACTGTAGTGCTGGCTATCGATTGGATATTTAACGATGTCGGTAAACTCTTTTTGCCATACTTGATCAACTTGTTGAGCCGAGCCTGAATTGATTGCTTTTGCCAGCTGACCAATACCTGAGCGAGCATCAAAGCGGTAGCTCTTTTGCAACATACATAAGCTATCAGCAATGGTCGATGTTGGATTATGGCTATTTGCTAAGGTTTGGTAGCCCGTCAATTGCACCACAGCGTGACTTTGTGCCGTGCTATAACCAAACTTATTGAAGGAGCAAATATCCCCTAACACCGCTCCAGCTTCCACTGAAGCTAACTGGTCTTTATCTCCCAATAAGATCAATCGAGCATGTTTAGGCAAGGCCTCCACCAATTTGTACATCATAGGCAGATCGACCATTGATGCTTCATCGACAACTAAAATATCGAGATGCAAAGGGTTATCACGGTGATGTCTAAACTCAGCACTATTGGGCAGGGCCCCAAGTAATCGATGTATTGTACTCGCGTCAGTCGGAATAGATTCTTTGAGTGTTTGACTGACAGGAAGTTGTGACACCGCTTTACCAATCGATTCTGTCAAGCGCGCCGCGGCTTTCCCCGTTGGCGCGACTAATTTGATAGCTGGCACATCTCCTGATTGTGTCGCTTGTTCAATCAATGCGGCCAGCAATTTGGTCACTGTTGTCGTTTTACCTGTCCCCGGCCCACCAGAAATAACCGCAAACCGACGCGTCAATGCCACTGCCGCTGCTACCTTTTGCCAATTCACACAAGCTGACTGAGGAACCAAATCATCCAATACCGACAATTGCTCGATTGTTCTTACAGTTGAGAGCTTTTGGCCTATGGTAGGCCAATCAAGACTTTCCTCGCTGACAACGTCTAAATGATCACAGATAAGACGCTGTAATTGAACGACTGAGATAGAAGAAGAATCCTTAATATTTTCATATAAGTAGCGATAGTTTCTAGCAAACAAATGATCGAGTAACTCGGTCAATCTTTGCTGTTCAGCAGGCTTTAGGATCATGGGTAACCCAAAGCTATTTAAACGCTCGGCTAACGTGACTTCGTAATGCCAATAGCGGTGCAAATAAAGTCGTTCACCATCAAATATCAAGGGTTGTGACTGCTCGTTTTTCGCGACCAAACAGGACTGGTCCAACAGTGCAACCCAATCTATTGCCACCAGCTGCTTATTCAAAGCCAGTGCTGTATCACCAAATAAACCCAACTTGGCGGCTAAATCTATAGGCTGGCCTTGCCCATCAAACAATGGCAAACAAATATGTCCTTTACCCAATTCGCTGCTGACAACACCAGCAATAAAAGCAAGTGCATCATCTTGTGACTGCGTATAGATGAATCGAGCAAATTGGTAATCTAATTGACGAAGCGTGCCTTTTTCAGCCAGTTGAGCAAGAGTTGAGATTAACGTGGGTATCATCAGATTAGCTCCCCTTGGCCAGCACTGTTGTATTTGGTATCAATCGGTAGCCCATCAATTAAGCGATCCATATCATCAAGAAACTCTACACTCGGTTTTGCAGAGAAAATACCATGGCTACTCTCCCCATCCATGCCACGCAGAAATAGGTAATAGACGCCACCAAAATGTTGCTGATAATCGTAATTTGGCAGCCGGCTGCGCAGGAAGCGATGCAGCGCCAAAGCATAGATTTGATACTGTAGGTCATAACGATGATCTGCCATCGCCGCTTTCAGCGCCTCCCCATGGTAATAGGAGACATCATCGCCCAAATGGTTCGACTTCCAGTCAAGAACATAGTATTTACCATTATCTTCGAACACTAAATCGATAAAACCTTTCAGCATGCCTTGCACGGTTTGAAAACCGAGATCGCCAGCTTTGGCTGACAAAGGATCATGACGCTGAATAACACGATTTAACGAGGGTGAAGACAACACCTCAATCGGGAGTAAAAACTCCATCTCGACTAAGCGCTGCGACGGTCCTTTTTGATTCAGTAACATCGACTTGCCATCAAGTGGCGTAGCCAGCACAGTATCGATAAGCGATTGCAGGACCGGTAGCCAACTTTCATCTAGCTGTTCGCTTTCCATTAAGGTCTCGATCGCCTGTTGATTTTCCTCACTGTTAGCAGGCTGAGTAAACTCAACCTCTTCAAATAAACTATGTAGGAAAGTACCTGGCCTTGCCCCGCGTGGGAACGTAAAAATGGTTTGCTCGGGCTCAACCAAGTCCTCTTCATCTTGCTCACCGGAAGAATCGACGTCTAAACGCATTAAGTCGGTCAGCGCATCATCACTGTGCTGGCTATGGCCTTGCTTAATCAAGCCTGAGTAGCTGGTAATGCGCCAGTTACGATCGATGGTTTGCTCAAGAGAGCGAGCCTCAAGCGCTTGGGACTCTTCTGAAATTACTACAAAAGGTTCATCGTGTTCGTTTGGTAATCCAGCGCAAACCACTGCGTCCAGCGCTGCCACCTGATTTTGAATTGACTGCGCTAAATCGCTAATCCCGCCTTGCTGACCATCTTGCAACAAATATCCCATCGCACTGCGATGCACTCCTGTTGGTTCTTTAGTCGAACGCCCATTTCGAAGTGGAGCAGCACCGATAAAACAACCATAAACCGCGCGAGTTAGAGCCACGTAGATTAAGCGTAAATCTTCCGCTAAGCGCTCTTTGTCTGCTTGTGCCAGCGATGCTTCATGCTTGGTAATATCGAGGATGGTTCTATCAAGATCTGCATCATAGTATTTGGCTTCACTCGCTTCCCGGTAGCTCAGAACAAAAGGAAGAAAGACTAAGTCATATTCCAATCCTTTTGATTTGTGAATCGTCACAATTTGAACAAGATTGCGTTCAGACTCCAGGCGCTGAATCTGATCTTCACTGCCACCCAAACCATTCTCCGCATCGCTGATAGCTTGAGCCAACCAACGTAACAACCCATGATCGCTGTCGAGTTCAGCGCTGGCTTGCTGAAGTAACTCGCCAATGTGCATCAGGTCGGTCAGTACTCGCTCACCATTGTCTTCTTCCAGCAATCGTTCAGCGACGTGACGCTTGGCCATAACGCTGCGTAACATAGGTAACACACCTCGCTGAACCCAAAGTTTTCGATACTCTTTAAATTCATTGATGGCACTTTCCCATTCATTCTCATCATTGTTGAGTTTGTCTAACGCCCCTGCATCAAGAGCGAATAACTCCGATGCCAAGCTCGCCCGCAAAGCGCGGTCATTTTCCGGCGTCAGTACCGCTTGAAGTAAACGTTGTAAATCGGCCGCGACCACAGATGTAAAGACACTATCTCGATTCGAGAGGTACACGCTGGCAATACCTTGTTTCGCCAACGCTTCCTTCACCATTCGACCTTCACTACCAGTTCGCACCAGCACTGCGATATCACCTGCGTTAATCGCATTAACACCTTTGCCAGTTTCAAAATGAGCTTCACCATTTTGAGACGCGCTAAGAATTGTCTGGATTTGATCTGCAGTCGCTTTCGCCATTGCTGACAGGTACTCACCTTTCGCCAACGGCTTATCCTCGCTGTCTTGCAACCAATAGGTCAAAGCAGGTTGCTTTTGGCCTGCCATAGTCCAAATGCGTTGTTCCGCATTCGGGCTGTGATTTACGGCTAGGAATGGAATATCTTGGTCATAGATAAATGGGCTGGTTGGTAAAGAGAAAACTTGGTTTACCGCGGCAACCATATCAGCACTCGAACGCCAGTTAGTGCCTAACGTGAAATGCGAAGAAACCTGATTACGCGCTTTGATATAAGTAAAGATATCCGCTCCGCGAAAACCATAGATAGCCTGTTTCGGGTCACCAATCATAAACAATCCACACTCTGGGTTGTTGAGATAAATGCGACTGAAAATGCTGTATTGCAGCGGGTCGGTATCTTGGAATTCATCGATCATCGCTACGGGATAAAGAGTGCGAATTCGTTCGGCAAGCAACTCCGCTTCATCGTTATCAATCGATGCAGACAGATTCGTTAGCAGGTCGTCAAAAGATAGCCACTGTTTTTGCTGCTTGGCGTTGGCGAGCATTTCACGACAATGTTCAATAGCATGAGCTAAAATTGGCGCTTTTAAGCTGATTGGCTTCGCTAAGAAGCGCTCAATAGCAGCAAAAACTTGATGAGTTGGTGCGTCACCTTTTGGCGTTTTTTCAATCAATACATTTTGGGCGAACTTCTCAAGCTTATCGGGAAAGTCGTAACTGATGGTTTCGGTACTTGCCCAATCGTTGACCACTTCCAACCATTGCGGTAACGACTTCTTCGTGTAACTGCGTTTGTTGATGTCTGAATCACTGATCAATGCTAAATACTCATCTTGATCAGCACGCCAGTGCGCTTTAAGCGCATCAATCTCTGCTAAGTTCTGCGTATGAAGGTCCGCCAAACTGCCTTGCATCGCCTCTACCGACAACGTTAAAGGGGCACCAGTTAAGTAATTAGATACTTCAGATAACAAAGCGGCTGGCGAGCTCCAAATTCGGCGTACTTCACCCGCTAAGTGAATGGGTAATGGATAAAAATTTCGTCGCCAGTAGTCAGCAACAATCTGCGCTTTTAGATGGCTTTCATCAGTGACAAATTCATTATTAAAGCGACTACCCGATTCAAACGCATTTTGCGTGAGCATTCTCTGACAAAAACCGTGGATGGTATAAACCGCGGCTTCATCCATCTGCCTTTCTGCTTGCAATAAGATACCCGCGGCTTGCTTATGATCGTCAACTTCATGCAACAAAGGCTGAATAACAGGGTCGTTACTATGACCGCGAGAAAAAGCCAGCCTCGCATCATGAATTCGAGCTCGAATACGGTCTCTGAGCTCAGCCGTTGCAGCCTCTGTAAAGGTCACAACTAAGATCTGATCCACCGTTAACGGGACTTGGTGTTTGGTTTCAGAACTACCGTGTCCCAATAGCAAACGTAGGTAGAGACCAGCGATAGTAAAGGTTTTACCTGTACCCGCTGACGCCTCTATCAAGCGAGCGCCATGGAGAGGAAAAGTCATGGTATTTAGCGGAGTTACCATAGACGATGCAGTCATAGAGAATTTGCCCTTTGAATGTAATACCGACAATCAAATGTGATCCCGGCTTAAAAATGCGACTTATTAATAAATATCCTTTAAAAGTGAGAGTTTTATGCGATCCTTCTCACAGCAGAATATTATTCTAACCGTTAGTATGCGCCCCACGTGTTGAGCAGCCTTCTGTGCTGCAAGAGACCAAACGAATCATGGTCCCTCTGACCTGTGGCCGTACAGCGAACGCCCTACACTATAATGATTTACTGGCGGCCACCTACTTTCCTATTCCAAATCTTCATTAAGTTTCACCGCAAGTCTCGGCGCTTGAATTACTCTCACTGCGACGTCACGTGCTGCAGTGGCTAATTCATCGTTCCAAGTTGGCCAAATGCGCGAAATGTAGGCATTGTTACCCTCGCCACTCGCCATATAGCTATCATTGAACACATCGGCCATTTTTTTACGTGACTTTTCTTCATCATCCGCCCAGTTCCCACGACTAAAGCCAGCTTCAATACAAGCCAACGCAGTTTTCGGGAAATAACACAAAGGTTCCGTCATCCCTTGATAGAAAAGGCCGACAAGTTCAGCAAGTAACGATTTTGCTTGTTGAACATCTTCGAACACCGGATACACCAAGTGCACCACACCTTCTTTACGATCATAACCAATCATATGCGTTCGCTTGGCGTGTCCCATTGCAGACATGGCTAAGTGATCAATCCAACCTGAAAGGTAGTCCTGTGAGCGAATCTGCCCACTGCGGAAACGGATTAAACCCGATTGATAACACTGAGTCAGCCAACCCGTCATGTGGACAGGTTTACCCTCACCCAGAACATCAAATTGGAGTTTCACCTCCAGATCATCACTGGCAGATTGGCAGAGAAAACTCAGCTTTTCGACCAACTCTTCCGCTTGGACGCGGTTGGTTTCAAATTCAATATCGCCAAATGCGCCGACTGGCAGCTTGCCTTGCGCACGTTGCTTCGCGACAAATTGCTCAACTGCCGCTTGATTATTCTTGCCCCCAGCGAGCTGCTGCTCTAACAGAGTATCGAGCAAGCTATCCCGCATTTGATAACTTTCTAACCCGCCCAGAACAAAAGGCTCATCATCTTCCATTACTGGCAGTGGCGGTTCAAACATCACCTTCAAACGGCGATTGAAGAAATACTGTACGGGTAAGCGCCAGAAACGCTGCAGTTCAACCAAGTCCAACTCAAGCGGATAAGTGGCATCTAACAGGTAATTGTTCAACTGACGGTTAAACACTCCACTTTGTTGGCCTTGACGGTTAGCGGCGGGAAGCCACTCTTTCGCATAACTTGGTTGACCGCCAATAAATGCACTCGGGCTGAACGGTACCATAGGGTGATGAGTGACAAGTGCTCTAAGTAAATGCTCGCCAGATTCATCACATGCAAGGGATTGCTCCCCTTCGAGGCAATAGTTTTGATGGCAATATTCAAGCAGTTCAGACACTAGTACCGATGGCACCCGCTCAGTATTGTCCTGAATAGAGCGGCCAACATAACTGATGTACAAACTTTGCTGCGCAGAGAGCATAGCTTCTAAGAACAGATAACGGTCATCATCTCGACGTGAGCGATCACCGGGTTTCGTTCGACCGGTCATGAGATCAAATCCTTCCGCCGGCATTGAGCGCGGATATACCCCATCGTTCATGCCTAGCAAACAAACGGTTCTGAAGGGAATCGAACGCATCGGCATCAAGGTACAGAAGTTAACTTGACCCGCCAAGAAACGCTGACTTACACGTGTACCAGACAGCTTATTCTGTAGATACTGAGTAATTATGGATGGCGTTAGTTCTTGTTCAAACGCGGCGTCAATCAACTGTTCTTTCAAAGCCGACAGAGTATCTCGAATCGACTTAAGGGCAACTTCGCCCTCTAGCTCTACCAAGAAAAAATCATCAAGAAGGTGAGTGAGCACTTCACGCCACATATCGACAGATTGAGTGTGACTCAACTTTTGACGGTACTCTTCAATACGTTGGATAAAGTGTGCCAGCTTACCGGCTAGCTCGGCGCCCATGCCTTGCACTTCGTTATAAGGAGAGAGTGCACCATTCACGCTATTAAACAGACCTGCAGATTCAGGCATGGCATAGCCTAACAGCATACGCTCAATGCCAAATTGCCAAGTGTTTTGTATGGTGTCTGGTAGGCCAAACTCTTGCCCTGTTGCGCTATTTAGCCCCCAGCGAATGCCAGACTCTTCAACCCATTGTTTGGCTTGAATAAAGTCATCTTCGCTCAAGCCAAAACGCGCCAGTATCGTCGGTGTTTCTAGCAGCTCCAATAACTCTGACGCTAGGCAGCGCGTATTAGGCAAGTTCACCAACTGCATAAAGGCATTAAGAATTGGGCTCTCTTGGTCGGCGGTACGGTCAGAGATGGAATACGGGATAAAGCGCTCACCCGGCGCATTACCAAACACTGCTTGAATTGCAGGGCTGTAAGCATTGATGTCTGCCACCATAACGATGATGTCGCGTGGCTTCAAACTGGAATCAGCATCGAACATTGAAAGAAGCTGATCGTGCAGTACTTCCACTTCTCGCATTGGGCTGTGACAAGCATGCAGCGACAATGAGGTATCCCCTTTAGCAACGAATTGCTTGTGTTGGCTGCTGTCAAGCTGCTCATCATCTTGATGCTCTTCTAAGTTGAGAATGTCAGCTTGCAGGTGGTGCAGCAACGAGTCTCGTTCTACATCGACAAACGCTTCAATTTCATGAGACTCAAGCTGGGACAATAAGTACATGTTGTCACGACCTAACTTACCCATTGACGCCAATAAGCTATTACCGACTACGTCAGTATGCAGTTCATCGTTTAGATTATCCTCTACGCTGCCTTTGAGCTGCCGAGACTCACCATCTAATTCTGAGTGGTTATCTTTCCAAACAAGATGTTTACGATGCTGCGCCGCTAAACGGGCGAGGTATTTTCTGTCTCGCACTTCGCCCCAGTAGTAACGACATGGGTTGGTAAACATTAAGTGGACATCTATATGCTCACCAATCGCTTTAAGCGCATCCATATAACGTGGCGGTAAAGAGGTAATGCCAAATACAAACAAACGCTTAGGAAGATGGGAAAAGTTACCATGATAGCTTTCAAGTGTATCGATAAAATGCTCATACAAATTAGCACGGTGATAAGGTGACTGATCTAACGCGACTGTGTGATCATAAAGCGCTTGCCATAAAATCGGCTGCCAAGGGTGCTCGTCTTCAAGTTCCTTAACTGCTTCTCCCGCTTCCCAGCTAGCTATCCATTCAGGGCGATACACCAAGTAGCCATCAAAGATATCAGCAATTTTTTCTGATAATTGGTACAACTTACTGCTGTCTTCATCATTCTCTAAATAGCGACGAAGAGGCTCAAACTCATCCTGCATCAACATGGTTGGCAAGATACGCATCAGTTTCCACGTCATCGCCTCTTTGTTGAACGCACTGCGTTTTGGTACATCAGGCAAGACCTCTGTGAACATGTTCCAAATAAAGGTCGCGGGAAGAGGAAACTCAATGTTCGCTGCAACACCAAACTCTTTGGCTAACTCCATTTTCAACCATTGCGACATTCCTGGGCTCTGCACCAGAATTTGCTCGGCTTCGAAGGGGTTTTCTAATGGAGTAAGTCTAACTAGCTCGACGAGGAGTGACTTTAAAACGTCAACTTGATTGGAATGGTAGACAGTAAACAAAATGTACTCACGCTGATCTTGCCCTAATTAGAGATGAGACTAGCACAAGCGAGACGGTAAGCAGAGCACAATAAACGTATGATTTGGCTCGAATCAAAATACCCGCTCATGTCTTAAGCAAACATGAGCGGGTTGTCGATAAAGGTTAACTCATTGTCGATAACTCAGTGTTACTGAGCAATCAGATCTTTGTAAGCGATCGTTTTACCTTGCGGCTTTTCATTGGCAAGTTTCGCTTTCGGCGCACCCGGTTGAGATAGCCAGTATTCACGATCTTTCTTCGGATTCAACTGAGGGCCACACTCGCCTTGAGCACCACTGCGCTCTAGACGTTGTAACACTCTGTCTTGCGCTTTTGCTAAGCCATCCAATGCTTCCTGAGGTGTCTTCTCACCACTGGCTGCTTCAGACACATATTGCCACCATAGTTGCGCTAGCTTTGGATAGTCCGGTACGTTGGTTCCTGTTGGCGTCCACTGTTTGCGGGCATCACTACGATAGAACTCAACCAGACCACCGAGTTTAGGCGCCATGTCAGTCATCGCTTGAGAATTAATGTCTGACTCACGAATTGGCGTTAAACCAACCAAGGTCTTCTTCAAACTCACTGATTTAGACACCACAAACTGAGCGTATAGCCAAGCGGCTTGGCGGCGATCTAGCGGCGTACTGTTAAGGAACGTCCAAGAACCCGCATCTTGATAGCCTAGTTTCATTCCCTCTTCCCAATAAGGTCCACGAGGAGATGGTGCCATGCGCCATTTTGGCGTACCGTCTTCATTAACAACTGGTAGGCCTGGCTTGGTCATATCAGCAGTAAAAGCGGTATACCAAAAGATTTGCTGTGCGATAGAACCTTGCGCAGGTACTGGGCCCGCTTCACCAAAGGTCATGCCTTGAGCTTCTGGTGGCGCGTACTGTTTTAACCAATCTACGTATTTGGTTGTCGCGTACACAGCCGCAGGTCCATTGGTCGCACCGCCGCGAGTCACATCAGAACCAACAGGTTTACACCCTTCGATACGAATGCCCCACTCATCTACAGGTAGGCCATTCGGGATCCCTTTATCACCTGCGCCCGCCATTGAGAACCAAGAGTCGGTAAAACGCCAGCCTAGTGAAGGATCTTTCTTACCGTAATCCATGTGACCGTATACTGGCTCACCATCGATGGTTTTAACTTTATCAGTAAAGAACTCCGCAATATCTTCATAAGCTGACCAGTTCAATGGCACGCCTAGTTCATAACCGTACTCTTTTTTAAATTTGGCTTTGAGATCTTCGCGTTCAAACCAGTCAGCACGGAACCAATAAAGGTTAGCGAATTGCTGATCCGGTAGCTGATAGATTTTACCGTCTGGACCCGTCGTGAAATCCAAGCCAATAAAGTCCGGCAGATCAAGGTAAGGGTTGGTTACGCTTTTGCCTTCACCAGCGATGAAATCTGAAATAGGGACAACTTTGCCGTAACGAAAGTGAGTACCGATCAAATCAGAGTCATTGATGTAGCCGTCATAAATATTACGACCCGTTTGCATTTGGGTTTGCAGTTTTTCTACGACATCACCTTCTTGAATAAGGTCATGATTCACCTTAATGCCAGTGATTTCGTAGAAGGCTTGCGCTAACACTTTCGCTTCATATTCGTGCGTCGTGATAGTCTCAGAAGCGACGTTAATTTCCATACCTTTAAAAGGCTTAGCAGCGTCAATAAACCATTGCATCTCTTTAGCCTGTTCATCGGCAGATAAAGTCGATGGCGTGAACTCGTCACTCATCCACTTTTTGGCCGCAGCCATATCCGCAAACGCAGCAGGTGACATCGCAGCAAGCGCAAATGACAGCGCTAAACTACGAGCTAAGAAAGACTTTTTGATATCCTTTTTCATTATTGTGTGACTCCAGTTGTGAGTATTCTCGTTTCTTACGTTATTGATTACGCCGCTGCCGACCTTGCTGCATAACAAGGCTGCTACCTGCAATGGCAGAGGCACATGCTCATTCAGTTATCGTTATCCCCATTTCAAAACCGTACTTAGCCAAATCACAGACACTGTGAAAGGCACCCAAATTGACAGCTCAGTTAAGCCAACAAAGCCAAGGTGAATAAAGGCAGAGCTCAACAAGCCAATAAACAGACGATCGCCTCGTGTGGTGGTGATCGGTAGAAACCCTTTACGCTCAATGCATGGCGAACGAATCTCTAAAATCGTCATGGTGATCAAAATCAGCGCAATACCTAAAAAGAACAGTGCTGAAGGGGTGGTCCATGCCATCCAAGCCATGATGTTGTCTCCTTAAACTCGACCAAGTGCGAAACCTTTCGCAACGTGATTTCTTACAAACCAAATAACAAGGATGCCCGGTAAGATCGTTAGTACACCTGCCGCAGCCAACACTCCCCAATCAATGCCCGAGGCACTAACGGTACGTGTCATGACCGCAGAAATAGGCTTGGCATCGATTGAAGTGAGGGTGCGTGCGAGTAGTAACTCGACCCAACTGAACATGAAGCAGAAAAAGGCCGAGACCCCAATCCCCGAACGGATCATCGGCAAAAAGATTTTGACGAAGAATTTTGGAAAGCTATAACCATCGATGTACGCGGTTTCATCAATTTCACGCGGTACACTCGACATGAAACCTTCTAAGATCCATACCGCCAATGGCACGTTGAACAGACAGTGCGCCAGCGCGACCGCAATATGGGTATCGAACAGACCAACAGAAGAGTAAAGCTGGAAGAATGGCAGCAGGAATACCGCCGGTGGCGCCATACGGTTAGTCAGTAGCCAAAAAAACAGATGTTTGTCACCCACAAACTTAAAGCGTGAAAACGCATACGCGGCAGGTAACGCGACCGTTAAGGTGATCACCATGTTCATCACGACATAGATGATGGAGTTGACATACCCCATATACCAACTCGAGTCTGAGAAAATGGTTTGGTAGTTCTTAAAGGTCCAATTTTCAGGGAAGAAGCTCAGGCTCCCTAATATCTCTTGGTTCTCTTTGAAAGACATATTGAGCAGCCAGTAAATTGGCAACATCAAACAGATGATGTAGAACGTCAGCCCAACAATTTGGGTGTAACGTGTGTATTTTGATTTAGTCATCGCCATGATGGTTTCCTTACTTATTTTCACCATGCGTCATTGCGGTGTAGAACGCCCAGCTCACCAGCAAAATGATGAGGAAGTAGATAATTGAGAATGCCGCCGCTGGACCTATGTCAAACTGACCAACCGCCATCTTGGTCAAGGTTTGGCTTAAGAAAGTGGTCGAGTTACCCGGACCGCCACCTGTCAGAACAAAGGGTTCGGTATAGATCATAAAGCTGTCCATGAAGCGGATTAGAATGCCGATAAGCAAGACACTCTTTAGCTTGGGAAGCTGGATGTAGCGGATAATCGACCACGTCGATGCGCGATCGATATTGGCAGCTTGGTAATATGCATCCGGAATGGCGCGCAGACCGGAGTAACACAGCAGAGCGATGAGTGATGTCCAATGCCACACATCCATAAGAATGACCGTCAACCAAGCATCTAACGGGTTGCCCGCGTAGTTATAGTCGATACCTAATCCGTTCAACGCCCAGCCAAATAAGCCGATATCGGCACGACCAAAGATCTGCCAAATTGTGCCGACCACGTTTAATGGAATCAGCAGTGGGATAGCCAAAACGATAAGGCAAAATGCTGACCACTTTCCTTTTGTTGGCATAGTAAGCGCGACGATAATGCCTAGTGGTACTTCAATCAGTAGAATCGTAAAAGTGAATCCAAATTGACGCAGCAAAGCACCATGTAAGCGATCATCATTGAGTGTTTCTCGATACCACTCAGTCCCTACAAAATAGGCTGTATTGGCATCAAAAATATCTTGCAGCGAGTAGTTCACTACCGTCATTAACGGAACGATGGCACTAAATGCCACCAGCAGGAACACCGGCAAAACAAGAAACCAAGCTTTATTGTTTGTCACCTTATCCATTAGGCTTCCCCTACATTGACTAGAAATTCATCGACATACAGCATGGTCCATTGCTCAGGGAAGCTGATGTACGCTTGATGTTGTGGAACGGGTTGGTCTTCTTGTAAGCGCGCTTTAATTTGCTTGCTGCCTAACTGAAGTGTCACGATCTTGTAGGTACCTAAGTCTTCGACGTGTAAAACGTCACATTGAAGCGCGGCGTCATTGCCTTTTTCCCATACATGGACAAACTCAGGGCGGATTCCGATCTTGATGTTGTGACTGCTCGCTTGAGCAACTGCATGTCGGTAAGCCTCCGATAGCGGCACTTCGATACCATCGAACATCACGCCATTTTCACTCGGCGTCACCTCCATCAAGTTCATCCCAGGACTACCAATGAAATAGCCGACAAAGGTATGGTTCGGACGTTCGAATAATTCTCTCGGTGTGCCGAATTGAACAATTTGGCCGTTGTACATAACCGCTATTTCATCGGCAAAAGTAGACGCTTCAAGCTGGTCGTGAGTGACGTAGACCATAGTGATATTGAACTGTTGATGGATCTGCTTTAGCTTGCGGCGCAGTTTCCATTTCAATTGTGGGTCAATCACCGTAAGCGGCTCATCAAACAAGATTGCCGAAACATCATCGCGAACTAGACCACGCCCCATTGATACTTTCTGCTTTTCATCTGCAGTCAGATGCTGCGCCTTCTTCGATAGCACATTGGTCAACTCAAGAATTTCTGCAATTTCAGTCACTTTTGAATGAATCTTGGCTTTATGCACTTTCATATTGCGCAGTGGAAACGCTAAGTTGTCATACACCGTCATGGTGTCGTAGATCACCGGAAACTGGAAAACTTGGGCAATGTTTCTATCTTGCGGACGTAACTCATTAACGCGCATGTCATCAAACATCACATCCCCTTGAGAAGGGCTCATTAAGCCTGAGATGATATTGAGCAAAGTCGATTTGCCACAGCCTGACGGCCCAAGCAGCGCATAAGCCCCACCTTGTTTCCATACGTGATTCATCTCTTTAATAGCGTAAGTCGATGAAGCCGTTGGTTTCTTATCGTAGGTATGAGCAAGAGAGTTAAGAGTAATTTGAACCATGGCAACTATCCCCTTACATCACGAATTGGGGCATGGACGAGGCTATGATCCATACCGAAAACATAAAATTTGTGGATTGGAATATAGATTTTGATCGTCTCATCAACGTCATAGCTATGAACGCCCGGAAGATGTAGCACCATATCTAAGTGAGCATTGCGCACATGAAGGAAGGTTTCAGAGCCACTGATCTCCGCGACTTCTACTTGTACCGTTAGCTCTACATCATCGTCATTTTTCGGCAGTAAGCTAAGGTGACTAGGGCGAATACCGAACTGATACTCACCTTTATTGAGTTTGCTTAATGATTGATTGAGTGGAAAGTGCGTGCTTTTATCAAACGTCACTTCATTACTATTGATCTCACCAGAAATGAGATTGATTGGTGGCTCACTGAATAACGTTGCCGATTCAACATTATCAGGGTTGTGATACACCGCAGCTGTTGGCCCGGATTGAATCACACGCCCCTCGTGCAATATGGTTGTCGTTCCGCCTAAAGCAAGCGCTTCATTGGGCTCGGTGGTCGCGTAGATGGCAATCGTATGGCGACTTTCGAATAGCTCACGCATTTCTTGGCGCAGCTCTTCTCGCAGTTTGTAATCAAGGTTAACCAATGGCTCATCAAACAAGATAATTTCCGCATCTTTCACCAAAGCTCGCGCCATGGCTGTACGCTGCTGCTGTCCACCTGACAGCTCTAGAGGGTGCTTTTTTAGGTGCTCAGTGATACGCAGCATTTCAGCGGTTGCATGAACACGCTCATTGATTTCGTTATCCGCCATGCCTGCCAAGCGAAGCGGAGACGCGACATTCTCAAACACCGTCAAATTGGGGTAGTTAATGAACTGTTGATACACCATCGAGATGTTACGTTCACGCACCGACACACCGGTTACGTCAACCCCATTCACTAATATCTTTCCTGACGTTGGCTTATCTAATCCCGCAATTAAACGCATCAACGAGGTTTTGCCCGCTAAGGTCCGCCCCAATAAGACGTTGAACGATCCCGGTTCAAAGGTGAGGTTAACGTCGGAGATATGCATCTCTCCGTCAACAACCTTACTTACCTGCTCAAGTGTTAATGACACTAAAAACTCCTTACTATTCGAATTGTTATTTTTTTCGATAGTGCTCACTAGAGCGAGAGTCGTGCCAAGTTACAAAAATGTGAACAAATAATTTACCAAACACCTCCCCAAGCCTTTAAAACCGCACAAACTAGCCAAGATGCGAGTTTTTAACTGCATTTAGCCGCTGTTTCATAGATGAGATCGCGCTAACATTTGTTAACAAAATGTGTTCAGAAGATGTTCAAAGTGTTCATTTGAGTGATATGTTAGTTGAGCGTTTATGAACATTAACGTTCACATACGAACAATTAGAATAATTACTTAAATATTAATTTTGCTGCTATTGGCCAATGCTATGGACAAGAAACACCTATCAATGATCGAGAAGTCTTGGCAACGTTGCCGGGATGCTGGGCTACTGCACAACAGTAATCCCATAATTGAAATAGAAACTGGGCAAGCGTTTCATCATTCCCTTGACGAACACTCAGGGATCTTAGCTACGACGCAACAAAAAGTGCTGCCCTTCTATGACAGTCTATTATCCAATAGCAACTGCTTAATCACCTTAGCAAGCCCTAGTGGTCAGGTGTTAAATAGCTGGGGAGAACAACGTTTTTTCTCCAAACACCAACCTGAGGTATTCCAAAATGGAGTTCACTGGCAGGAGAACCTGATTGGAACCAATGCAATTGGTACGGCATTAGAGACGGGCTCAATTGTCCAAGTCTTTCATGATGAACATTTTCTTACCTCCAACCGGTTTATGACTGGGTCGGCGGCGCCATTGTTTGATGCTGACAGGAAAATGGCAGGTGTATTATCAATATCCAGTGATGCCTACATGCCCACCGCCCATACCTTAGGTATGGTCAAGCTGATGTCACAAGCCATTGAAAATCAACTTATTGCTTCTCACTTCCAACAAGATCATTACCTTCTCTGGTTTAGCACCTCTGCTGAAAGCATCGATAGTCAATGGTCGTCACTGATCGTATTCAATGAGCTAGGCATGATCGTTTCCGCCAATCGTCGTGCCGAGGTTGTGCTTGGCCAAGATTTAGCACTGCAACGCTTAGATCAAATTTTTGATCTAAAGTTAGAACAATTGCTTTCTCATCCTCCCTATGCCCCCATGACACTAATGAGTCATTCTCAATTTAATTTTTTTGCCATGCTCACTCCGCCCAAAATACCGCAAGGCCGCCAACTCGATTACCGACTCAGCGCGCCGAAACGAAAGGAGCATGATGATCCAAAAGCGCCTTTAACGTTAGAGCGCCTCAATATGGGCGACGCTCGATTGGCGAAAGCGATAAACCAATCGAGCCGCCTTCTGAATACGGATATTCCTATTTTAATTCACGGCGAGACGGGAGTTGGTAAAGAAGTATTCGTCAATGCACTGCACCTCTCAAGCGAGAGAAAGCACGCCCCTATGATCGCCGTCAACTGCGCAGCCATTCCAGCAGAACTCGTAGAATCCGAATTATTTGGCTACGAGAAAGGCGCGTTTACTGGAGCCAATCAGAAGGGCTATATTGGCCTCATTCGCAAAGCCGACAAAGGGACACTGTTTCTAGATGAGCTCGGTGATATGCCAATGAACGTACAGGCACGATTGCTGCGTGTGTTACAAGAGCGCAAAGTAACGCCTCTTGGCTCCACTACCTCCTATCCTGTGGATTTTAAGCTGGTTTCAGCGACCAATCGAAACTTAAAGCAAGACGTTGAAAAAGGGACCTTTCGACAAGATCTCTACTATCGAGTGACAGGCCTCAACCTCTCATTGCCAGCCTTAAGAGAAAGGACAGACAAAGAAGCGTTGGTTGAGTTTTTGCTTTCTAAATACGCATTGGACGATGGGGTGCCACGTATCAGTTTAGAGGTTCTATCTCTATTTAAATCGCATCCTTGGCCTGGCAATATCCGCCAGATGGTCAGCGTAATTCAAATTGCTATAGCAATGGCCGATAGCGAAACCATTACAATCGAGCACCTGCCTGACGACTTCTTGCAAGATATTGAGGATTGTCAGACTGAGACAAACTTGTATGAACACGCAAAAATGCAGCGGGATAACGTTGCACTGCTAAGAACCCCGCCAGCTGATATAAAGCGCGATGATGAATGGCTAGATGTATATGAACAAAACGGCCGCAATGTATCTGCGACCGCGAAAGATTTGAATATAAGCCGTAATACACTCTACAAAAAACTTAGAGAGCAAGGGCTACGTTAGCGCGATGTCACCCCCAACACCTGGCTAATTGGGCGATAGAACGCAAGGTAGCGAAGAGCAACATAGCTGACCACAAGGGTGGCTATAACTAGCTCAAAGCCCGCTAACCAATGTACTTGGCTAACGTATTCTGTCGCCACACCAACGCTTTCCATCCACGCCGCAAATTTAAATAGCGCAGTAGAGCCAATCACCATTGGGAAAGTGAACGCTGCATAACCAGGGCTAAATGGCAGTCTTAACAGTTTAAAGAAAGCTAAATAGATAATCGCCGTCATTAATACTGCAATACCAAATAACAAGCCAATAATGACTGGCGAAGGCTCGCTACTCACAGTTAAATACCCCGCTAAAGATAGGCTTGCAGGTGCAGCAAGAATCGCCATTGTTGGCTTAGCTGCATCTGGCACTTCGTGGGTAAACATAAAACGATAAATCATCATAGGTAGCATTACTGCATACGCTAACATGCCAAACAATAGTGCACCGCTTGCGATACCACTTAGCGCTGGGTTACCCGAAAATGAAACGTCCGCCACAATAATACCGACAGGTGGTACGAACCAACTTGGTACCATGTGATGTAATTCGAAATCCTTGGCTCGATGATAAAGAAAACTGACCAAAAAGATAATGTGTAACCCTACCGCTACTAGCCATAGTCCGTCACCAAGCATTGGATAAAAGTGCCCCAATGAGTTGGATACCACCATTGTTCCCATCGCAAAGGTTGGCACTACACTGCCCACAACTGGATGAGCTAAGTCTTCTCTCAACAAGTGATTGTGAAATAGGAACTTAATCGCTAACACTAACAGAAGAACGCTAGCAATCGCCGCGCCACTCCACTGTGCGTAGCCATTAAATGGCGCGGCGTTTTCCCAACACCAACCTAGACTGGCAATCCCTAGCGCTAAGCCAGCCATTGGGGTTGGCGCACCCATTACTTTTGCTTTTGCTGCTTTAATCATTGTTGCCTCACAACCTCTTTACTTTGGAACTCATTTTACGCTTGCCAAACGTTCGAAAACATCTAATTATTTAAAACACTCGTTCAATCAAACTTAACGAAAATTATGGCTACCAATATTTCGCTTAAACAACTCAAAGTGTTTATCACCATAACTCAACATGAGACCCTAACCTCTGCGTCTGAGGCGCTATTTCTCTCAAAAGCGGCAGTCAGCATGGCGCTATCGGAGCTTGAAAAACAGATCGGACACTCTCTATTTGACCGGGTAAACAACCGACTTATTCTCAATCAAGAGGGACAGAAGTTACTGCCATTAGCTGATGAGCTTATTGAGCGAGCGCAAGATATCGAACAACTCTTCGATAACGACCAAACCTTATCCGGAGAACTCAAGATAGGTGCAAGTGATACGATAGGTAACCAAGTGGCGCCTTACTTGCTCAGTGATTTTCGCCAAGAGACACAACATAAATCGCAAAGCTTGTTTATCTCTAACTCAGCATTAATCTGCGAAAAGCTCATCGACTATGAGCTTGACCTAGCGTTAATCGAGGGGAAAACGCTGCACCCACAGTTAATCTCACAACAGTTCAGTGAAGACGAAATGTGCGTTATCTGCTCACCAGGTTCACCACTAGCAACGCAAGCCCACTTTAGCGTAGGTGATTTAGAAAACAGCGAATGGATACTCAGAGAGCCCGGTTCTGGCTCACGAGAGTTCTTCCTACGCGTGATAGCGCCAAGGCTTGAGCAGTGGCACGAATCCTTTCAGCTCAACACTACAGAAGCATTAATCAACAGTGTTTCCGCAGGATTGGGGTTGGGCTGCTTGTCAAAATTGTCCGCCGAGCCAGCCATTCAAGATGGTCGTGTGATAGAGCTTAAGCTGCCCCTCGATATGAAGCGTCGCTATTGGTTACTCGTACATAAAGAGAAGTACCAAAGCCCTTTACTGAAAGCCTTAATTGAGTTCTGTTATCAGTGGCGGAAAGATTCAACAAGTTAGACGGTGTAGGGACAAAGAGTAGCCACTTAGATCTCAGAATCATCGCCCCATCTAGACTTAATTGGTCAAAAACTGTATAAACAGCCAGTAATGATTTTGATAAATTTTGACTAGAGGACCAACCATGGCTGTAATCGTCAAGTACGTGGTAGAACGCAATGGAGAAGAGAAAATGACTTTTACCTCTAAAGCGGAAGCTGACGCATATGACAAAATGCTCGATATGGCAGATGAGCTGTTTGAGCTGCTCGGTAAAAGTGACCTGCTAGAAGACGAAGGCAAGCAAGAAGACTTGGCGATGTTCCTAGCTCAAAACAAAGAAGAAGTGCTGTATGCGTTGGGCGCTAAGCGTAAGCCAGCACCTAAGAAAGCAAAGAAAGTTGAAGCTGTTGAAGATACAGCTGACGAGCCGCAAGAAGACGCAGCTTAATCAACCGCCAAAATGCATTCAAGCCTCAGCACTGCGCTGGGGCTTTTTGCTTTTAGGGAAAGTAAATTTCTTAGCTTTACCCTAATACCACTGACCTCACCGAGCTATGATTGAGGAAGTTTCCAGCTATAGAGAATCACGATGAACCATCATATCGAAGTCTGTATCGACAACTTAGAATCCCTCCATCAAGCCATTCAAGGAGGCGCAACTCGAATAGAGCTCTGCTCTTCACTAGCATTAGGTGGGCTGACGCCAAGCTTTGGCTTTATGAAAAAAGCAGCGCAAATCGCGACGATTCCTGTGTACGCGATGATCCGCCCTCGCCAAGGTGATTTTCTTTATGACCAAGATGATATTGAAGCCATGCTTCTCGACATAGAAGCAGCAGCGGAAGCTGGCCTACAAGGGATCGTGTTTGGTGTATTGAACGCAGACGGTACGATTAATATGCCTTTGGCCCAGCAAATCATGAACCGCGCCAACCTATATGGCTTAGGAGCAACGTTTCACCGTGCCATCGATCAATCGAGCAACTACCCTCAAGCCATTGAACAAATAGCCCAATTAGGCTGCGAACGCATTCTGACTTCTGGGTTAGCAGCCAATGTCGAGCAAGGCATAGACGTGCTTACTGATATGGTTAAGCGCGCTGATGGCCGATTCTCCATCATGGCTGGGGCAGGATTAACCGACGCGAACGTTTCTCAGATAGTGACTAAAACAGGGGTTCGAGAAGTCCACCTTTCGGGTAAATCGACCCGCGTTAGCCATATGATAGTAGCTGATTGCCACGCAAAAATGGGGAATAGCGAGTTCGATGATTTCATTATTCCAGTGACAAGCAGTGAGAAAATCCAAAAGGTGGTAAAGGCTCTCAGTTCTCATCGTTAAACTCTAACCTCTTCTCTAGCAAGTGCTAACATGTTGAAATAGATGAAGACACAGCAGCTAGGGAGAGCGTCATGGGCAAAAACAAACTGGATAAGAAGTTCTATGAAAAAGAGCTAGCCCAACTGCAAATTGAGTTAGTAAAACTCCAGCAGTGGGTAAAGCAAGAAGGCTTGAAAGTCGTGGTTATCTTTGAAGGACGCGATGCCGCAGGTAAAGGTGGCGTTATCAAACGCATTACTGAAAAGCTCAACCCACGCATTTGCCGAATTGCTGCGCTTCCTGCTCCGACGGAAAAAGAAAAGACTCAGTGGTATTTTCAACGTTATGTGGCTCACCTACCTGCCGCTGGTGAGATCGTCTTATTTGATCGCAGCTGGTACAACCGAGCTGGCGTTGAAAAGGTAATGGAGTTTTGTACCCCTGATCAATATGATGAATTCCTTCGCTCTTGCCCTGAATTCGAGCGTATGCTGCAACGCTCAGGGCTCATACTCATTAAATACTGGTTCTCAGTATCCGATGAAGAGCAGGAAAAACGCTTTCTAGAGCGCATTAACACACCAATTAAACGTTGGAAGTTTAGCCCTATGGATCTCGAATCTCGTAACCGCTGGGCAGAATACTCAGAAGCTAAAGATAAGATGTTTGCTTACACCGACACCAAACACTGCCCTTGGTGGGTGGTGCCTTCTGATGACAAAAAACGCGCCCGTTTAAACTGTATCAGTCATTTATTAAGTCAACTCGATTATCATGACGTGGACTACCCGACCATAGAGCTACCAGAATTAAACAAAGAGGGTTATATTCGAGCTCCTATTGAAGAGCAAACTTTCGTTCCAGAGAAGTATTAAGGAGCAATCATGGCAAAGGATCTGTTTTACAGCTTAGACCTCAATTTATTGCGTACCTTCCTAGTGTTATCGCAAGAACTCAATATGAGGAAAGCTTCCCAACGCCTGTTTGTCTCGCAACCAGCTATCAGTCAAGCTCTACAAAAACTGCGTAATCATTTTGATGATGAACTGTTTATGAAAGTGCCAAAAGGTCTAGAGCCAACCCCTTTTGCTGAGGAGCTTGCCGTTGCCATTACGCCTCACCTAGACGGTTTGGCCAGCGCCTTAAATCATTCAAATCATTTTGATCCACTAGAGATAGATTACCCGATCCGAATTGCGGTCTCTCCTATGGTGCTAACCTGCCTCTCGGGTGCACTTTATCAACGTATTAAACAACAAGCGCCCAATTCAACGCTTGAGCTGATTGGCTGGAATGAATCCACCTTAGAAGAAATTCAGAAAGGGCAAACCTTAGTTGGCATTGGGTATGACATTGATGCTGTAAACAATATCTCCAGAACCAAACTCATTGAACTGACTGGGCAAATCATCGTACGCAAAGATCATCCAATCACCAAAGATACCGTATCTGCGGAAGATATGGTCGGCTATGATATAGCCTCCATCATTTCTCCAGGATGGAACGATAACTTCTCTCTTGCGCAAAAGATTATGCATCGCGCAGGATATGAAGCTAACGTCGGCTTTAGGAGCGAGTTTGCCTTAGCTGCGGTCGATATTATTCAGCATACAGATATGTATATGCCCCATTCCAACCTGTTCCCTGTTGAGCGCTATCCACAATTAAAAGCGCTGAATGCTTTAGTAAACGGAAAAACTGTTCAATATCCTATCCTTGCCTACTTCCATGCCAAACATCGCCAAAGCCCTATGGTGAAATGGACGGTAGCTTTGGTGAAAGAAGTACTTCAAGAGCACCTTAATGAATAGGTGATGATAACTGCGCTCCTCACTCTTGCCTGATAACCAGAGGTTATCATCGATATTAGCAGTATGAATTATCTAAAACTATTCTCCTCCGTTATCCTCGCATCATTAGCTCATGCCACGGAAGGCAACTCATAAGTCTTCTATAGGTATGCACATGAAAAAACTTTCACTTATCGCACTTTCTCTTACTAGCTTTATGGCAAGTGCTTCTACGTTCCATATTTCTCCAGAACTAAAAATAGGCGCTTACCAAGGTGTCGGTATTCAGCTTGGTGCTACTGATGTGTTGGACTTAGATGCCGTATATTTTAGCTACAACGTGACAGGATACGAGAGCTCAGTCTATGACGAACGTATCGATTCATACCGCATTGGTGGGCAAAAGATGTTGGGTGCAAGTAAGATGCATGGTTTTCAAGCTGAGATGGGCTTCGCACAGTATGACGGCACGAAAGATTGGTCTTCACCAGTAAGGTACAAAGCAGATGGCATTAGTTTTGGTGGGGCTTATGTATTTCAAGCAACGGAACAATTAGGCTTGCGTGCCGGTGTCGATTTTAACATGTTCCGTTGGGGCAACACTCACATCCCTTATGACATGTCACCAACAGTCAACCTAGGTATTATCCTAAACCTGTAACCTAGCAGGTTAGCGGAGCGCATCATCAATACTTTGTTCGCCCAAGTGGCGAACATCTTTGCCCTTTACAAAGTAGATGATGTACTCGCAAATATTTTGACAACGATCCCCAACACGCTCTATCGCACGTGCAGACCACATAACTTGAAGGATATTAGGAATGTTCTTTGGGTCTTCCATCATATAGGTCATCAACTGGCGAATGACGGCTTCATATTCGGCATCAATTTTATCATCAAGCTTGTACACTTCTGCCGCCGCATCAACATCCATTCGTGCAAATGCATCCAAAACTTGATGCAGCATCGCAATCGCCTGGCGACATAATGGCTCAAGTGAAACATGAAACTGGCGCTCTTTTGAGGAAGGGCTTTCAATCGCCACATACGCAATTTTCGTCGCAACATCACCAATGCGTTCAAGATCGGTAATGGTTTTAATAATTGCCATAATCAGACGCAAATCTTTAGCCGTCGGCTGACGCTTAGCAATAATACGGGTACAAGCTTCGTCTATAGAGACTTCCATCGCATTCACTTTGTGGTCATCACGTACGACTTTTCTTGCCAGTTCAATGTCTTCTTTATGCAAAGCTTGCATCGCGAAGGAGAGCTGTTGCTCAACCAATCCACCCATAGTTAATACATGGGTACGAATCGATTCTAACTCGACGTTAAACTGACCTGAAATATGACGACCAAAGTTCATTTATTATCCCTATATCCTATAAGTGCATTAACCGTATCGACCTGTAATGTAGTCTTCGGTCTGCTTTTTCAATGGCGAAGTAAAAATAGAATCCGTATCTGAGTACTCAATCAACTTACCCATATGAATAAACGCAGTATGATCACTCACACGCGCAGCCTGTTGCATGTTATGCGTCACTATAACCACAGTATACTTGGTTTTAAGATCGTTAATTAGCTCTTCAATCGTTAAGGTGGAAATCGGATCTAGTGCCGATGTCGGCTCGTCTAATAACAGCACCTCTGGCTCAATGGCAATGGCTCGAGCTATGACCAAACGCTGCTGTTGCCCCCCAGATAAACCAAACGCATTTTCGTGCAGTCGGTCTTTCACTTCATCCCACAATGCCGCTGCACGTAAAGATCGCTCTACAGCATCATCGAGTACCCGACTGTTCTTCACACCCTGTAACCGCAAACCATAAACCACGTTTTCGTAAATTGATTTAGGAAATGGGTTGGGACGTTGAAACACCATCCCTACTCGGCGACGTAGTGTCGCCACATCGACATCCGCATCATAGACGTTTTTATTGTGCAGTTTTACTTTGCCAGACACCTGACAGCCTTCAACCAAATCATTCATTCGGTTGATACAGCGTAGCAAGGTAGATTTACCGCAGCCTGATGGGCCAATAAACGCTGTCACTTGTCCTTTAGGAATACGCATCGAGATGTCTGACAATGCTTGAGCGCTCTGATAGAACAAGTTCAAACCTTCGATCGCAATCGCAGTCTGGTCATCGCTCAAATTGTTCACATCTAATGGTGGCTGGTAGCCTAAAGTTTGATCGACTGAAAACATTCTCTAATCTTGTCCTAGTGTTCGATATTTTTCGCGCAAATTGTTACGAATACTGATCGCCGTTAAATTCAGGCCAATAATCACAGTCACTAATAAAAACGAAGTGGCATAAACCAGAGGTCTAGCGGTTTCGATATTGGTTGTTTGAAAGCCTACATCATAGATGTGAAAGCCTAAATGCATGAACTTCCTTTCTAAGTGGAGGAAAGGAAATTGGCTATCGACTGGCAGCGTAGACGCTAACTTGACTACCCCCACCAGCATTAGAGGAGCCACCTCACCCGCCGCCCGTGCTACTGCAAGAATTAACCCTGTGATAATTGCGGGGCTTGCCATTGGCAGTACGATGCGCCACATGGTTTCAAATTGTGTAGCCCCCAGCGCTAGAGAGCCATGACGAACTGAACTCGGTATACGAGTCAACCCCTCTTCCGTCGCCACAATAACAACTGGTAAGGTCAATACCGCCAACGTCAACGCTGACCAAAGCAAGCCAGGCGTTCCAAAGGTTGGAGCAGGTAAGCGCTCAGCATAAAATAGTGAATCAATTGAGCCACCTAAGGTATAGACGAAAAAGCCTAACCCAAAAACACCATAAACAATAGACGGCACACCAGCTAAGTTGATCACCGCAACACGAATAATCCGCGTGAAGGCATTATTTTTGGCGTACTCATGCAGATAGATAGCCGCTATCACGCCTAGTGGCATCACAATCACTGACATGATTAAAACCATCAAGACGGTACCAAACATCGCAGGGAAAACGCCCCCCTCAGAGTTGGATTCTCTTGGATCGTCCGATAAGAATTTCCACGCCTGCGTAGCCCAATGACCTATCTTATCCAGCAGTGACATTTGGTTCGGATACCAGATATCCAAAATGTCACTCAGTGGGATCTTGTAGCTATCACCATGCATATCTACAATGACCAATCCTTGCTCAATCAATTGAGCTCGTAATCGGTCAAGTTCCGCTTCCATCTCTATCAGTTGCTGGCTGATAATACGTGTTTGCGTGTCATAGCGAGTGATAAAATTCTGATCTAAGTTGTTGTTTAACTCACGGCGACGTTTCTCTAAACGTAACTGCTCAGCTTGCGCACTGAGAACGCGGATCTGCTTAGTAACCAAACGGTCGATTTCATCTCGAAGAGTGCTCGCAAACGCCAATCCATTTGCCATGTTGCCAATATGATCTGCCGAGACTTCGTTGCCATGGTAATAGCCTTGTGGTACGCCAAAAAAATCACCACCACGCGTGCGTTCAACAATGGCCCAGCCCGAGGGCTTAGTTTGCTCTAATAAATCTAACTCAAGCAGTGAAATAAAGTCAGCTGGGTTGATATCACGGTTGGCTATCTTAATGCTCAACCGCTTAACTAGCCCTTTTTCTTCGACTTGAGCAGGCAGCTCAATATCCATCTCTTTTAAATGGCTGATTGGAACGTATTCTTCTGCATACAACTGGCCAACTAACGTTTCACCTTGTTGCGTCTGCCATTGATAAAGCGGTGCTGGCCAAAAATAGGATAAGCCTTTCCACCCAATCAGTAACAGTAGCCCCAATACAGAAAGCAGGCTGATACTTACTGCACCACCTGTTAACCATATCCAAGGAGACCCAGACTTCAGCCACTTAAACACAAATAACGTTTCCTAATTCTACTGGGTTACAAAGCACGATACTTCTCCCTCAGTCTCTGCCTTACCCATTCTGCAATGGAGTTCACCGCAAAAGTAAAAATCAACAAGATCAATGCGGCTAAAAACAGGATTCGATAGTGGGAACTTCCAACCTCTGATTCAGGCATTTCAACTGCAATCGTTGCAGACAGAGTCCGCATACCTTCTAAAATGTTCCAGTCCATAATTGGCGTATTACCCGTTGCCATTAAAACAATCATGGTCTCACCAACTGCGCGCCCAAGCCCCATCATAACGGCAGAGAAAATACCTGGGCTTGCCGTTAACAACACCACATGAATCAGGGTCTGCCATGGCGTTGCACCAAGTGCAAGTGAACCATCAGATAGATGCTTGGGTACTGAAAATATAGCGTCTTCCGCTATGGTAAAAATGGTCGGGATCACCGCAAAGCCCATAGCAAAACCGACCACCAGCGCGTTACGCTGGTCAAAATCAATGCCCTGCTCTGCTAGATAAACTCGAACATCTCCAGAAAATAGCCATTGCTCGATATTGCCACTTTGAGAAAGAATCACGATTGTCAGTAGCACAATGACTGGCATGAGTATCATCGCGTGTAGACCATTCGGAAAACGCCCAACCCAGGCTCTTGGCAATTTATGCCAGATCGCGCCCACAACGACTGTAGAGAGTGGTAAAAACAGCATTAAAGCAATAACAGCAGCTAGATGGCGCTCAACAATAGGTGCAAACCATAACCCAGCTAAGAAACCAATAATTACTGTCGGTAATGCTTCCATTAATTCGATTGAGGGTTTAACCACACGACGCATTTTCGGAGTCATAAAGTAGGCGGTATAAACAGCACCAAATACAGCAATCGGCACGGCAAACAACATAGCAAATGCAGCGGCTTTCAATGTGCCAAATGCTATCGGAACTAAGCTAAACTTTGCTTCGAACTCATCGTTCGCGGAGGTGGTTTGCCAGACATATTCAGGCTCTGGATAGCTTTCGTACCACACTTTCTGCCATAACGAGGAAACCGAGATTTCAGGAAACGGGTTATCCACTTCCGCAAGGCTCAGCGTGGTTCCTGTAATAGCGAGAAGATACTTCTCATTCCTTGACATAGCAGCAAGGTCTGGCGCCTTATCATATGCACGATTAAACATCACCAGCTTTTCACTAGTGGTGTAATGGCTTTGAACAGTGCCATTAATATAAAAACTATAGAAACCTTTTCGGTAAGTGTCGGGCAACAAAAACTGCAGCTCAGAAGCGAGTTTGAACTCTCGAATATGCGTTAAACGTCGTTCACCATCCCCCAGCACATCAAACCATTGAGAGACGAGACCATCCGCGTGGCTAACCAACAGAGAATAGGCACCACTAAGCAACTTAATATCTGTCACTGCATGCTTTTCTTGGCCAAGGCTCAAGTCGACAATTTCACGTGTAACAAATTGCTCCTGTTCCTTTTTCGCGATGACTAACTCAGATCCCGTCCGTAGGTAAAGCGTCGAGCCATCTGGTGTAAGGAGAATTTGGTCTAACGAAGGAAAGGTCGCATTAAACTGATAGCCCTGCATTTGGCCGAACTCATTGAGCCAACGGACAGAGACAGTATTATCGGTGAAATAACCAGCAATGGTTGGCTGGCTATCAACAGCAAAACTAAACTGTGTCAGTGACGATGGTTGCTGAAAGCGCAGTGAAGTATCAAGCGTCTGAACCCTTGGTTTAAAGACGCGTTGATGGCCCTCCAAGGTACTATCCATTTCTGGTCTGAAAATCTCAACTTCGCCTTGTGGATTGGCAAACGCGTACCAGCCTTGAGAAGCAACAGACTTTGTAAACAGAGAATAACCGGAGCCCAGGCTCTCACGACGTTCGGGCTGCTTCGCTTCAGCCGATAAGCTCCAAAAATCAACTGAGCCATTTTGTGAAATGACGAAAGCATGCTCACCGTAGTCATCAATACCAAGCGCAACTGTTTGATTAGCATTGATGTCTTTACTCGTGACATTCGAGTTAAACTGAGCATCAGCAAACAAAGGTAAAACCATCATCGCCAAATAAACGAAAATGAGTACAAGTGCCGCCAGTACTCCAACACCACCTGTCGATACAGCAAGCCGAACTAAGCGATCTTTAATTAGTCGCTTTCGATCACGTTCTCGCAATGAAAATTCGGCTTTAGCCATTTGTCTCACTTAACTAGATTTGCCCAGACGTATAATATTTAAATTAGGTGACAATTATATTACAGATCGCATTAAACTGCTGAAAACAATGCAATAAAAAATTGCCATAAAAGTGTCACATAAAGATCTTAATTTGCTTACGCTTAATGGGATTCTCCTCCCCTTCTCCTTCGTCAGTCTGGTCAAAAAGGTAACGTTATGAGCGCAGAAAAACTCTACATAGAAAAAGAACTCAGCTGGTTATCTTTTAACGAGAGAGTACTCCAAGAAGCGGCTGACAAAAATGTTCCCCTCATAGAAAGAATTCGATTTTTGGGTATATTTTCCAATAACTTAGATGAATTCTACAAAGTTAGATTTGCTGACGTAAAACGTCGAATTGTGATCAACCAAGAGCGTGGTGGTAACGATAACTCCAAACACCTTTTGACCAAAATGCAGACCAAAGCACTGCGCCTTAATGAACGTTTTGATGAACTTTATGCTGAACTGATCCGCGAAATGGCAAGGCGACGAATCTTCCTCGTCAATGAGACGCAGCTTGATGAATCACAGCAAAAGTGGGTAAAAAAATATTTCAGTAATGAGGTATTGCCCCATATTACGCCGCTACTTTTACGTGAAGATATTGATGTCTTACAGTTTCTTAAGGACGAATATGCCTACATTGCCGTCGACTTACATAAAGAAGAGCGCAGTGATTATGCACTGATAGAAATCCCAACTGACCATCTACCTCGCTTTGTCATGGTGCCAGAGCAAAAAGGGAAGCGTCGTAAAACCATCATCTTGCTCGATAACATTATCCGCTATTGTCTCGATGAACTGTTTAGTGGTTTTTTCGATTACGATGAGCTCAACGGCTACGCGGTAAAAATGACCCGTGATGCGGAATATGATCTTAGCCACGAGGTGGAACATAGCCTACTGGAGCAAATGTCTGAAGGTTTGAGCCAACGCTTAACCGCAATGCCGGTTCGATTTGTGTATGAAAGGGATATGCCAACCGAGATGCTCGGTTTCTTATGCGAAAAGCTACAAATCTCTAACTACGATAGCTTGATCCCCGGTGGGCGTTACCACAACTTTAAGGACTTTATAGGTTTTCCAAACGTCGGCCGTGACTACTTGGAAAACAAACCTCTACCACCAATGAAGTGTGCGGACTTTGATGGCTATGCCAACAAGTTTGATGCAATTAACAACCAAGATATTTTGCTGTACTACCCGTACCACACCTTTGAGCATATCTCGGAACTGGTACGCCAAGCTTCATTTGACCCGAAAGTACTCAGTGTAAAGATCAATATCTACCGTGTAGCCAAAAACTCACGCCTAATGAACTCTCTGATTGATGCGGTTCATAATGGCAAACAGGTAACGGTTGTGGTGGAACTTCAAGCCCGCTTTGATGAAGAAGCGAATATTGAATGGGCTCGCATCCTAACTGATGCGGGTGTGCATGTAATTTTTGGTGCACCGGGTCTTAAAATTCACTCCAAGCTGCTGCTAATAAGCCGCCGAGAGAATAACGAGATCGTACGTTACGCTCATATCGGCACCGGAAACTTCCACGAAAAAACGGCACGTATCTATACAGACTTCGCCCTGCTGACCGCAGATCCTGAGATCACCAGTGAAGTACGTAACGTCTTTGGTTACATCGAAAACCCTTATCGTCCCGTAAAATTTGAGCACCTCATTGTTTCACCACGCAACTCACGTAAGCAGTTGTATCGATTAATCGATAATGAAATTGCCAACGCAAAAGTGGGCAAAAAGGCATCTATTACGCTTAAAGTTAATAACCTCGTCGATAAAGGGTTAATCAATAAACTCTATGGAGCGAGTGCGTTAGGCGTAGAGATTAAAATGATTATTCGCGGTATGTGCTCACTGGTCCCGGGAGTTGAGGGCGTCAGTGACAACATAAAAATCATCAGCATTGTAGACCGATTTTTGGAGCACCCGCGCGTACTGATCACTCATAACGATGGCGATCCGCAAGTGTACATTTCATCTGCTGACTGGATGACACGTAACATTGATCATCGCATCGAAGTCACCGCCCCAGTTCGTGACCAACGTCTTAAACAGCGCATTATTGATATCATTAACATTCACTTTACCGATACAGTAAAGGCTCGCTGGATAGACAAGGAAATGAGCAATACTTACGTTCCTCGTGGAAACCGCAAGAAACTTCGCTCACAAATTGCCATTTACGACTATCTTAAACATGTAGAGAAACAAACGAAAAATCAAAAACGTAAACAGCAGTCGGAGAGTTATGACTCAAGCACAGGAAATTCGTGATGTTGCCGCGATCGACCTTGGTTCAAACAGTTTCCATATGGTGGTTGCACGTGTAGTTGATCAAGATCTGCAACTAGTTAGCCGCCATAAACAACGCGTACGTCTTGCATCGGGATTAGATGCTCAAAAGAACCTAGATAATGCTGCCATCGAGCGCGGGTTAGAATGCCTAACCATCTTCTCTGAAAGGCTACAGGGCTTCGAACCCGATAACGTTCGAATTGCGGCCACTCACACTTTGCGCCAAGCCAATAACGCCCATATTTTCCTGCAGCGTGCGCGTGAAGTCTTGCCCTTCCCCATTGAAATCATTCCTGGCGTCGAAGAAGCACGTTTGATCTATCTGGGTGTTGCTCACACTCAACCAGAATCCGACTCAAAATTAGTCGTCGATATCGGTGGAGGAAGCACCGAGATGATTATTGGCAAAGGATTTAAACCCGAGCTAATCAACAGTAAACAGATGGGTTGTGTGAGTTATACCAAACAGTTTTTTGCCAACGGTAAACTTTCGAAAAAAAACTTCGCACAAGCAACTTTAGCTGCTGAACAGCGTTTAGAGTCGATCGCCTCTCGCTATCGCAAAAAAGGTTGGGATATTGCTTTTGGCTCTTCAGGTACCATTAAAGCGATCCGCGAAGTTTTGATTAGTATCGGCTACGAAGATGGCATCATTACTAGTAAACGACTTGATAAGTTGGTCGAAAAACTGTGTGAATGGCACACCATTGACGAGATTGAGCTCGATGGTTTAACACCGGAACGAAAACCTGTGTTTGCCGCCGGTGTCGCCATATTGTCAGCGGTCTTCAAAGATCTAAAAATCAGTGAAATGCACTTTTCCCAAGGAGCCCTGCGCGAAGGCTTATTGTTTGAGATGGAAGATGGTTTTAAACGCTCAGACATTCGCATGCGCACGACCGAGAACTTAGCCAGCAAGCATCTGGTTGATTTGGACCATGCTGCTCGCATCAAAGGCCAGGCACAAGAATTCCTTAGTCAAATTCATACTGAGCTTGGCATCAAGCGCAGCTCTGAACTCTTTGATCTACTCGATTGGAGCGCTCTATTACATGAAGTGGGCTTGAGTATTAGCTTGCAAGCATTTCATCGCCATTCAGCTTACATCTTACGCCACACCTATATGCCAGGTTTCAATCAAGAGCAGCAACGTGTCCTCGCAATGCTAGTTCGCTTCCAACGTAAAGCACTCAAGCTGCATGAAATGGAAGAATTTACCCTATTTAAGAAAAAGCATGTGATTGGTTTGATACGCATCTTACGTTTGGCAATCCTAGTTCATGGCCAACGTAATGACGACCCTCTACCGGAGCTTGAGTTAACAGTTGAGGATGACAGCTGGAGCCTCACTTCTCAAGAGGAGGAATGGCTTGAGCATAACCGCCTACTTCACGCTGACCTGCTAACTGAACAGGAGTATTGGCGCAATGCAGGCTGGACTCTCAACTTCTAATCTGGTGTAGCCCGTCAGCTTTGAGTCACCACTGACTGTAAAATGTTAGTGGAGGCTCTTAATGCCAACCTTTTCAAGCTCTCGTTGCGCTAACTCAGCGGAAATTGGAATGTAGCCATCTTTTTTGACTAGATCTTGTCCCTGAGTTGAAAAGATAAAACGGATGAATTCTCGCTCAATCGGAGAAAGAGGTTTAGAAGGGTGCTTGTTTACATAAACATATAGGTATCGTGATAGTGGGTACTCACCTGACAAAATGTTTTCTTGGCTTGCCTGAACATAATCACTGCCTGCTTTTGCAATGGGTAAAAGTTTCACTCCCGAAACTTGATAGCCCACCCCCGAGTAACCAATGGTATTAATCGCAGAGGCAACAGATTGCACCACTGAAGCGGAACCTGGCTGCTCATTAACACTGTTTTTAAAATCTCCACCACACAGGGCATTGTTTTTAAAATAACCATAAGTGCCCGAAACCGAGTTACGGCCAAATAGCTGAATACCACGTTTAGCCCATTGATAATCCATGCCTAACTCAGCCCAAGTTAAAACTGGATAGTTGGCTCCACAACGTAATGTTGAAGAGAAAATACTGTCTAGTTGTACGAAGTTCAGACCTTTGATTGGGTTATCACGATGAACAAAAATCCCAATAGCGTCGATTGCAACTCTAAGCTCAGTGGGTTTGTAGCCGTGCACTCGCTCAAATGCTTCTATTTCACGATTACGCATCGGTCGACTCATAGGACCGAATTGAGCAGTTCTCTCAGTTAAAGCCGGTGGTGCAGTAGAAGAGCCAGACGCTTGAACTTGGCCGTTGACACTTGGGTACTGTTGTTTGAACTCTTCCACCCACAGAGTGGTCATTCCCGCCAATGTATCCGACCCGACACTGGTTAAAGTACCCGTTATGCCTGGTACCTTAGAATAATCAGCTAATTGTACCGCTTGGGCAGCAAAGCTAAGAAAAGTAGATGCTAATAATGTAGTAAGTACTAACTTCATTAGTTCACCACCAAGCGTGGTGGCAAGATAAAGGAAAACTTACTGCCGATACCTACTTCGCTTTGTATTTCTAGGTGCGAGTCATGGTGAGTTAAAGCGTGCTTAACTATCGCTAAACCAAGTCCGCTACCACCAGTGTCTCTTGAACGCGCCTTATCCACTCGGTAGAAGCGTTCCGTTAAACGATGCAAATGCTGTGGCTCGATGCCATCCCCTTTATCTTCCACTTCAAGGCATGCTCCTTGAGCGGTTTGATACCAACGTACGTATACGTCTGCTCCAGGAGGTGTATATTTAACCGCGTTATACACTAGATTAGATATTGCGCTGCGTAATTGGTCTTCGTCGGCAAAGACTCGCAAGCTCGTATCAACCTCAAAATGGAGTTGATGGTTCTCATCACCACTGAGGCTAGCCGCTTCTTTCTCAAGAACTTCTAACATAGCAGGCACGTTGACCACTTCATCAAGCTCGTGCATTGGCGCCGCTTCAATTTTAGATAAAGTGAGTAACTGGTTAACCAAGCTATTCATTCGGTTAAGTTGTTCGGTCATAACACCATGAGCTTTTGGCCACATAGGACCAACGACCATATCCGGATCTTCGGTCATTTCAAGATAGCCTTGCAGCACCGTCATTGGTGTGCGCAGTTCATGGGAAACGTTGGCAAAAAAGTTGCGGCGCATACCTTCTAGCTGTTTCAACTGGGTCACATCACGTACCACCATTAGGTGTTCACCTTCAGTGTAAGGCACAATACGTAATTCAAGCATGCGTTCTACATTGAGTGGCGAACGCATCTCTAACGGCTCAGAGAAGTTTTGCTTGTTGAGGTACTTGATAAAGTCCGGAGTACGGATCAAGTTAGAAATAGGTTGCCCTGTATCGTCAGGCCATTTAAAACCCAACAAATGTTGAGCCAATTTGTTACACCAAACAATATTGCCTTCGCTACGGAACACCACTACCGCATCCGGCAAAGATTCTGCACCGTTACGGAAACGGCGGATCAAATTCGTCAGCTCTTTACGCTTTTTACGCTGACGTTGCTGCAAGCGGTAGATACCATTAAACAGTGACTCCCAGTTACCTGTACCAGAAGGTGGCGTCAAACGCTTTTCGTCCCACAACCAGGCAGATAAGCGCATTTGATTGTGTAAGTGCCACACAAGCTGTAAAGCCGTGGCCGCCAATAGCAACCACGGCATGTAACCAAAGATCCACCCCACTACAACCCAGGGGGCGTAAAAAAAAGCCAGCTCCCAGGCTAGCTTTTTCCAAGTTAACCGCTCTACCACCTAATACTCCGTGTTTAGAATTCGTCTCTCAATTACGCTTTGGTAGAGAAACGATAGCCAGCACCGCGCACAGTCTGAATCAGCTTATCGTGTCCAGCGGCTTCAAGTGCTTTACGTAGGCGACGAATATGAACATCGACCGTGCGGTCTTCGACATAAACATTAGTGCCCCATACGTTGTTTAGCAGCTGCTCACGGCTGTACACTCGTTCTTGGTGCGTCATAAAGAAGTGCAACATTTTAAATTCAGTTGGCCCCATATCGAGTGCTTCATCATTTGCTGTCACTCGGTGCGAAACTGGGTCTAACTTAAGACCTTGTACATCAATCACATCTTCAAGCGCTGTTGGTGTTACACGACGAATCACCGCTTTAAGACGAGCCACTAACTCTTTCGGAGAGAATGGCTTAGTGATGTAATCATCCGCACCCACTTCCAAGCCACGAACTTTATCTTCCTCTTCGCCGCGTGCAGTTAGCATCACAACTGGAATGTTGCGCGTCAGCTCTTCACGTTTCATGTGTTTAATGAAGTTGATACCACTGCCACCAGGTAGCATCCAATCTAGCAGTACTAGATCTGGGAAGGGTTCAGCCAGTTTAGTTACCGCAGAGTCATAATCTTCAGCTTCTACTGCTTGGTAACCTTTTTGTTCAAGAACAAAGCATAGCATTTCACGAATTGGCGCTTCGTCTTCAACAACCAGAATCCTTCTAGACATAATTGAATAACCTTTGTTTTAGTTGAATTTAATTGGGCTTGAACCCTTTGCAACGATAAGCATTATTACTAGCAATTATGACACTTTTGTGACCTTTGAAAACAAATTTTCATATAACTTTCATCCCACTATTGCGTGTTTGCAGTAAGACAAGACGAGCAAAAGTCTTTATTATTGGCGGATCGGATAAAGGTATAGAGAAAGAATATGTGGTTTAAAAACTGTCTGGTTTATCGCTTCAACCGCGAAATCGAATTCAACGCTGACCAACTAGAAAAACAATTAGCTGAGTTTCGTTTTACGCCATGTGGTAGCCAAGATAAGCAAAAATTTGGCTGGGTTACAGCGATGGGTAAGCATGGTGACATGATGACTCACGTATCTGAAAACCGCATTCTAGTTTGTGCTAAGAAAGAAGAAAAAATGCTCCCTGCATCAGTGATTAAAGACTCACTGAATGCAAAGATCGAAGCAATGGAAGCGCAAGAAGGTCGACCTCTGAAAAAGAAAGAGAAAGACAATCTGAAAGACGACATCGTCATGGATCTTTTGCCACGTGCATTTAGCCGCAGCAGCCATACTTACGTACTTATTTTGCCAAAAGAAGGCTTCATTCTGGTTGATGCCAGTAGCTCTAAGAAAGCAGAAGATGTGTTAGCACTGCTGCGTAAAACCATGGGTAGCCTACCCGTTGTGCCAGCGATTCCTGAAAAGCCAATTGAAACCACATTGACCGAATGGGTGAAAACGGGTGAAACGCCTGTTGGTATTCAAATGCTTGATGAAGCTGAGCTTAAATCAGTGCTCGAAGAAGGCGGCGTGATCCGTTGTAAGAAACAAGAACTGACAGCGGATGAAATTCGCAGCCATATTGAAGCTGACAAGATGGTGACTAAACTCGCCGTTTGGTGGCAAGAGCGCATCGAGTTTGTTTTGGCGGAAGATGGCAGTATTAAGCGCCTAAAATTCTCAGATGAACTAAAAGATCAAAACGATGATATTCCTCGTGAAGATCAAGCGGCTCGCTTTGATGCCGACTTTTCTCTAATGTGCGGTGAGTTCAGTGCGTTCTTACCAAACCTTTACGAGTGCTTAGGCGGTTTACCTCACCCTAACGCGTAACCTACCTTTAAGGTGCTCGACCAGTCGGGCACCTGCTTTCCAATTCCCTCACCTTACTCATGGACTTTTTCCTAGTCACAAGTCACATTTTGGCGTAAAATTTGCGCCCCCGATCCCATTTGGTGGGTTCGGCCTGACTTGAGATCAGATTAAGAGAATTACACATGACTGAGAAAGCATTCGTACCTGAGCTACTGTCACCTGCAGGTAGCCTTAAAAACATGCGTTACGCATTTGCCTATGGCGCAGACGCGGTATACGCAGGCCAACCTCGTTACAGCCTTCGCGTACGTAACAACGAGTTCAACCACGAGAACCTAAAAATTGGTATCGATGAAGCGCATGCCCTAGGCAAAAAGCTTTACGTGGTATGTAACATCCAACCGCACAACTCTAAGCTAAAAACTTTCATCCGCGACCTTAAGCCGGTTGTAGAGATGGGCCCTGACGCACTAATCATGTCTGACCCTGGTCTTATCATGATGGTTCGTGAAGCCTTCCCTGAAATGCCAATCCACCTGTCTGTTCAAGCGAACGCAGTAAACTGGGCAACAGTGAAGTTCTGGGCGGCAAACGGCGTTGAGCGTGTGATTGTTTCTCGTGAGCTTTCTCTAGAAGAGATCGAAGAGATTCGTGAGCACTGTCCTGAGACTGAACTGGAAGTGTTCGTTCACGGTGCTCTATGTATGGCTTACTCTGGCCGCTGCCTACTGTCTGGTTACATCAACAAACGTGACCCTAACCAAGGTACATGTACTAACGCATGTCGTTGGGAATACAAAGTTGAAGAAGGCAAAGAAAACGACACTGGCGACATCGTAGAGAAGTTCGATCCAACAGAAGCTCAAGCAGTAGAAGTTCAAGATGAACGCCCTGAAACGACTATCGGTCGTGGCAAACCAACAGATGAAGTGGTTCTGCTTTCTGAAGCGCACCGCCCAGAAGAGAAGATGGCCGCTTACGAAGATGAGCACGGCACTTACATCATGAACTCGAAAGACCTACGCGCTATCCAGCACGTTGAGCGTCTGACTAAGATGGGTGTTCACTCACTGAAGATCGAAGGTCGTACTAAATCTTTCTACTACTGTGCTCGTACTGCTCAGGTTTACCGTAAAGCGATTGATGACGCTGTTGCAGGCAAACCATTTGATGAGAGCCTAATGGGTACACTAGAGAGCCTAGCGCACCGTGGTTACACGGAAGGCTTCCTACGTCGTCACACACACGATACTTACCAAAACTACGACTATGGTTACTCTGTATCTGACGCTCAGCAATTTGTTGGTGAATTCACTGGCAAACGCCGTGGTGACCTAGCGGAAGTTGAAGTGAAGAACAAATTCGTTGTGGGTGATAGCCTTGAGCTAATGACGCCAAAAGGTAACGTAATCTTCACGCTTGAAGCGATGGAAAACCGTAAGTCAGAAGTTATCGATGACGCAAAAGGAAACGGCCACTTCGTATTTATTCCAGTTCCACAAGATATGGATTTAGAATACGGCCTATTAATGCGTAACTTAAACGATGGTCAGGATACCCGTAACCCAACAGGTAAATAAACATGGCTTTACTGATCACTGATAAGTGCATTAACTGTGACATGTGTGACCCTGAGTGTCCAAATGGCGCGATCACTATGGGCGACTCAATCTTTGAGATCGATCCCGACCTATGTACTGAATGTAAAGGTCACTATGAAAAGCCAACATGTCAATCAGTCTGCCCGATCACTAAGTGCATCATCACCGATCCAGACCATGTTGAGACTGAAGAAGAACTGCTAGAGAAGTTCGTTATTATTCAGGGCTTAGCCTAATATAGGTTAATGAAAGCGCCGCTCAATGAGCGGCGTTTTTTTATTCAAAGTCGTATTAGCTGTTATCTAACAACCGCTGGCACTGAGCTGGTATCACTTTCACCTTTTTCTTTTTCGGCTTTGTTGAAGCCACCTTTGGTGCAGCTGGCTTGGGCTGCGGCTTCCAGCTTGCTAGCTCTGCCCCACAACCATCACCTTTAGGTGGCTCAGCTTGAGGCTTACAATTCAGGCTCCCTTCAGGGCAGTTCAAACGTACGTGCATATGGTAATGATGCCCCCACCATGGACGCACTTTTCGTAGCCACTCTCTATTCGAGCCCTGCTCGGTCACACACAGTTTTTCTTTGATCACCGGATGAACAAAAATACGTGCAACTTGCTCATCATTGGCCGCCATCTTCACTAACTCAAAATGGCGTTGGTCCCATTGGCTTTTAAGCAACCTGTACTCTTCGAGGTTCACGACACTGTGTGGTGTTGGCTTAGCCAGTTGAGAATCAGAGAGCCGAGTATCGGCCAGTTTCAGCCAAATATCGATATCTAGCCCCGTTTGGTGGCTAGAATGCCCTGATGAAAAGCGTCCACCTTGCGGCAGGGAAATATCCCCAATCAGAATATTCGTATCCAGATGCTGTTGAGATAAAACGCCAAGACGCTCGATAAAACTAATGGCGTTTGGGTGTCCATAATAACGATCTCGCTGGCTGCGGATCACCTGATACCCTACCCCGCTTAACGAGAGCGAAGCAGCACCAGCCAAACAGCCATTTGCGTAGCTGCCGATCGCTTGAGGCGGCTCTTGTGAAGGCCCACTAACCAGCTCCCAAGGCGTAGCATGTACGGGTAATGTGAATAATGGGATAGCGAGAGCCCAAAGGCGTTTAAGAAATACCAATGTTCTGTTCATTCCCTTGAGCTCCTTAAGTATGGAGAGGCCTAGTAGTGCTCACCATTATCGTAATAACCTTTGGCATCTAGAGCAGTGAAAATCACCGCAACATCGACATCTTCGCCAATAATACCTCGAACTTGAGAAGTAATGATCTTAGCCACCGCATCTTGAGTCTCTTGCCCACGGTCAAACCAGAGTACCTCGACAAAAGGGTATGCTGCGCTTACTTCACCTTCATGAAAGAATGTGGTGTAAATATATTCGAAGGTAAAGTCCTCTCGAGGGCAATCCATGTGAGGTTGGAGTTCATCGGTCAACGATTGAGATAGAGTCTGAACCGTTTGTGGCTCAACTGCACGAAAACGTAAATGTGGCATGAGTGCTTCCTATTTATTATTTTCAATCATCATAGCAAGTTATCACTATAGTTTTGTAGCATATAGAAGAAGTTTGCGATAACTAGAAGCGTTTGCCATCAATTTTTATCGCGGTGAGTAACTTAGCGTAATGATTTCACCGTCACTTAGCAGCTTGGCATCCCAAAAGGAATTTTGCCAAACCATAACTCTCACCTGTGATGGAGAAAACTGATTAATAAACTCTATCAACGCCTTATCGACTCTGCTTTCTGAGTTGTTAGATAACTGTTGCGCGACATTGAAGTGCTCACCAGCAATATCAACATGAATTAACGAAAACCCATCACTACGTAGATTCAATTGAAGTTCGGAGAGTTGGTGACTTGAATATTCAGCAAACAATTTCAGCACCATCTGCCCATTGATACGTTCAGCTTGTCCATAATAGTTGTGACGGTAGTAGGTCAAAGAGTCCTCACACCAGACTTGCTCTTCACACTGCAGCCATGAAGATTGCACTTCCTGAATAAGCACTTCGGAAGGCGTTGTAAGAAGCAATGTCGCGGCCGATGCGTGACAAGACAGTAAACCAATCAATACTGCGAGTATTCGCACTTACTTTCCTCTAAAAACAACAAAGCCGCTGACAAACAGCGGCTTTACACTCTTATTCGAGATGATTATGGCATCTCATCGAACTCTGCACCTTCTTTTTCTACTTGAGGTGGCATTAGGTGTTCTTTAGTAATACCCAGTTTCAATGCTAGTGCTGATGCTACGTAGATTGATGAGTAAGTACCAACCGTAATACCTAGTAGAAGTGCGGTAGCGAAGCCGTGAATCATAGCACCACCCTGGGTAAACAGAGCAATAACTACGAACAAGGTAGTACCAGAAGTAATCAAGGTACGGCTCAATGTTTGAGTAATTGAGCTGTTCATGATATCTGCCGGTTCACCTTTACGCATCTTACGGAAGTTCTCACGGATACGGTCAAATACAACAATGGTATCGTTGAGCGAGTAACCAACAACCGTGAGTAGTGCTGCGACAATGGTCAAGTCCACTTCGATTTGCATCAAAGAGAATACACCGAGCGTAATGATAACGTCGTGAGCAAGCGCAAGTACCGCACCTGCCGCTAAGCGCCATTCAAATCGTACCGATACATAGATTAGGATACAGATAAGAGAAACAAGGATCGCAAGACCACCAGCTTCTGTTAGCTCATCACCCACGTTTGGACCCACGAACTCGATTCGACGCATTTCTACGCTTTCACCCGTGCCATCTTTAATTGCATTTAAGATTTGGTTACCCAGAGTCTCACCTGCAACATCATCACGAGGACGTAGGCGCACCATTACGTCACGCGCACTACCAAAGTTCTGTACCGTTGCATCACCAAAGCCTTTTGCATCTAGCGCGCTACGAATATCTTCAAGGTTTGCTGGCTGCTCAAAACCCACTTCGATTAAAGTACCGCCAGTAAAGTCTAGACCCCAATTCAACCACTTAGTTGAGAGAGTAAAGATTGACGCACCAATCATTAGGATTGAAAACACAAATGCCAACTTCGACCAACGCATAAAGTCGATCGTATTTTCTGCTTTTAGAATCTGAAACATACTAATTCCTAGCCTTAGATCGACAGTTTGTTGATTCGCTTACCACCGTATGCAAGGTTCACGATACAACGTGTACCCACAATGGCTGTAAACATAGACGTTAAAATACCGATAGACAGTGTCACGGCGAAGCCTTTGATCGCGCCTGTACCCACTGCAAATAAGATAATCGCAGTAATAAGCGTGGTGATGTTCGCATCGGCAATGGTACTGAATGCGTTGGCGTAACCCTGATGAATCGCTTGTTGAGGGCTGCGGCCGTCACGAAGCTCTTCACGAATACGCTCAAAGATCAGTACGTTCGCATCGACGGCCATACCAACGGTAAGAACGATACCAGCAATACCAGGTAGCGTCATGGTTGCACCTGGAATCATCGACATCACACCAATGATCAATACTAGGTTCGCCATCAGTGCGACGTTAGCAATCAGACCAAACTTACGGTAGTAAAGCAGCGTAAAGAGCATTACCGCAACCATACCCCAAATCATCGCTTGGATACCCATATCGATGTTTTGCTGACCCATAGATGGACCAATGGTACGTTCTTCAACAATCGAGATAGGCGCAATCAGAGCACCTGCACGAAGTAGAAGTGCCAAGTTATGAGCTTCAGCAGTAGAGTCAATACCAGTAATACGGAAGTTACGGCCAAGAGCTGATTGAATCGTCGCTTGGTTAATAACTTCTTCATGCTTAGTAAGAATCACTTTACCTTCAGGTGTCTTACGACCGCTATCTTTGTACTCTGCAAATACGGTTGCCATTAGCTTACCGATATTTTGACGAGAGAACGCAGACATCTTGCTACCACCTTCGCTGTCTAGCGAGATGTTAACTTGAGGACGACCATATTCATCAACACTTGAGCTTGCATCTGTAATGCTCGAACCGCCTAGGATAACGCGCTTCTTAAGAACAACAGGGCGACCATCACGGTCTTGCTTGATTTCGCTACCTGCTGGTGCACGACCTGCCGCAGCTGCAGCCAGATCCGCAGAGCTATCAACTTCACGGAATTCAAGCGTTGCAGTCGCGCCAAGAATCTCTTTTGCACGAGCAGTGTCTTGAACACCTGGTAGCTCAACTACGATACGGCTTGCGCCTTGACGTTGAACCAGCGGCTCAGCAACACCCAATTCGTTAACACGGTTACGAAGGATGGTGATGTTCTGCTCTACAGCGTAGTTACGGATCTCTTGAAGACGCGTTTCAGTAAAGTTAGCAATCAGAGAGAAACGACCATTCGACTCAGAATCAACGAAAGTCATATCTGGGTGCAGAGACTCTAGCAACGTTTTCGCAGCTGCAAGTTGCTCCTCGTTACGTAGCAATACTTCAACCGCATCTTTGCCAGATGGACGAATTGCACGGTAACGGATTTTCTCTTCACGAAGTTCGCTACGGAACGCTTCTTCTTGTTGGCCCACCAGCTTTTCCATTGCAGCGTCCATATCCACTTCCATCAAGAAGTGAACACCACCACGTAGGTCAAGGCCAAGCTTCATTGGTGCCGCACCAATTGATTCAAGCCAGTCTGGAGTTGAAGCCGCTAAGTTTAAGGCAACGATAACATCTTCATTCAAAGCTTCAGTGATCACATCACGCGCACTGATTTGAGTATCGGTATCGTTAAAGCGTACAAGAATAGAACCGTTTTCTAGAGCAACGGATTTAGTAGGAAGGCTCTCGGCTTCAAGAGCTTTGGTGACAGTATCCAGCGTAGACATATCTACAGAGGCGCCACGCGCCCCTGTAACTTGAACTGCCGGATCTTCACCGTATAGATTTGGAAGTGCGTACAACGCAGCGATAGCAATGGTAAACATCACCATCAGGTACTTCCATAACGGATAACGGTTTAGCACAGCGAGGATCCTCTAGCTGTTTATAGAGATTTCAGAGTACCTTTTGGTAGCACTGCTGTAACGAAGTCTTTCTTGATAACTACTTCGTTGTTTGGGTTTAGCTCGATTGCAACGTAGTCGTTGTCTTCAGCGATTTTAGTAATCTTACCGATTAGACCACCGCTTGTTAGAACTTCGTCGCCTTTACCCATAGAAGCCATTAGGTTTTTGTGCTCTTTAACACGCTTAGCTTGTGGACGGTAGATCATGAAGTAGAAGATCACCGCGAACATACCTAGCATGATTAGCATTTCGAAACCGCCGCCTGCTGGTGCGCCTTCTGCTGCTGCGTGAGCTTGAGAAATAAACATTAAAACATCCTCTATTATTTTTTATTAATGTCCAAGTTGGGCTTTCGCAATTTAGTTTCAAGTCTGAGAGTGACTAATAGAGATCGCTCTCTCAAAAATAGCTTGCGTTTGCCTACTTTATTAGCAAAAGCCTCTGGCTAGATGCCAAAGGCTTTAAATCTTTATGTTGTGTAAATTACTGCTCTTTCGATAGTGGCGGCACTTCACGGCCACGACGCTCGTAGAACTCTTGCACGAACTCATCAAAACGGTCTTCATCAATCGCTTTACGGATGCTTTCCATTAGGCGCTGGTAGTAACGTAGGTTGTGAATCGTATTTAGACGCGCACCTAAAATTTCGTTACAACGCTCTAGGTGGTGAAGATACGACTTCGAGTAATTTTGACAAGTGTAACAGTCACAGTGTGGATCTAATGCAGTTGTATCTGTTTTGTGTTTCGCATTACGGATCTTGATCACACCGCCAGTCACAAATAGGTGACCATTACGTGCGTTACGCGTTGGCATTACACAGTCAAACATGTCGATACCACGGCGAACACCTTCAACGAGATCTTCAGGTTTACCTACACCCATTAGGTAACGAGGCTTGTCTTCTGGTAGCTGAGGACATGTGTGCTCAAGAATACGGTGCATGTCTTCTTTTGGCTCACCTACAGCTAGGCCACCGACAGCGTAACCGTCAAAACCAATTTCCGTTAGACCTTTAACAGATACATCACGCAGATCTTCGTAAACACCACCTTGAACAATACCAAACAGGTTGTTCGGGTTTTCTAGTTTATCGAAATGATCACGAGAACGCTGTGCCCAACGTAGTGACATTTCCATCGACTTCTTCGCTTCATCGTGCGTCGCTGGGTATGGCGTACACTCGTCAAAGATCATTACGATGTCTGAACCCAAATCTTTCTGGATTTCCATCGACTTTTCAGCGTCCATGAAGATCTTGTCGCCGTTCACTGGGTTACGGAAATGTACGCCTTCCTCAGTGATAGTACGCATTTTACCTAGGCTGAATACTTGGAAACCGCCTGAATCAGTAAGAATAGGACCGTGCCAGTTCATGAAATCGTGCAGGTCACCGTGCATTTTCATGATTTCTTGGCCAGGACGTAGCCATAGGTGGAATGTGTTACCTAGAAGAATTTCAGCACCAGTGCCTTTTACTTCTTCTGGTGTCATACCTTTAACGGTACCGTAAGTACCCACTGGCATGAATGCTGGCGTTTGAACTGTGCCACGTTCGAAGGTCAGTTGACCACGACGTGCAACACCGTCTTTTTTCTTAAGATCGAATTTTAACTTCACGAAGCCTCCGGTTGTCAGAGAAACAGTCTGACATTAAGTTCAGAGCTTTAAGCTCTATGAGGAGCGGTCGCCTTCCATGCGAGATGCAGAATAACCGATTATTCTGCTTCCTAGCTTGCTGCTAGCACTCGTAAACCATAATTGGTGAAAAAGCTGACTAGCAAAAGGCTAGTCAGTTTTTTTCTTGATGAACATCGAATCGCCATAAGAGAAGAAACGGTATTTATTCTCTACAGCGTGCTTGTATGCGTTCATCGTATTTTCATAACCTGCGAATGCACTCACCAACATGATCAATGTCGATTCTGGCAGGTGGAAGTTAGTGATTAAACAATCCACTAACTGATATTCGTAGCCTGGGAAAATGAAGATCTCGGTATCACCGAAGAAAGGAACTAATTCAGTGCCCTTTTTGATCGCATCTTGCGCTGCGCTTTCTAGCGAGCGTACCGATGTCGTACCAACAGCAATGATTCGACCACCACGTGCTTTCGTCGCATTAATTGCATCGACGACTTCCTGAGGAACTTCAACGTACTCGGCATGCATGTGATGCTCATCAATGTTATCTACTTTCACTGGCTGGAACGTACCCGCTCCAACGTGCAAAGTAACATACGCAAACTCAGCACCTTTTGCTTTGATCTTCTCAAGCAAGGGTTCATCAAAGTGAAGGCCAGCTGTTGGCGCAGCTACCGCGCCTGGTTTCTCATTATAAACCGTTTGGTAACGCTCTTTGTCTGAATCTTCATCCGGGCGGTCAATGTAAGGAGGAAGTGGCATGTGGCCGATCTCTTCAAGTACCGCCAGTACGTTTTGTTCTGCGTTAAACTTCAGCTCGAATAGTGCATCATGACGAGCCACCATTTTTGCTGAGTATTCGTCGTTCTCACCAATAAAAATCGTTGAACCTGGCTTTGGCGATTTAGAGCAGCGAACGTGCGCGAGAATGCTTTTCTCATCAAGCACTCGCTCTACAAGAACTTCAAGCTTACCGCCCGACTCTTTACGACCGAACATGCGAGCAGGAATCACTCGAGTATTGTTGAATACCACTAAGTCACCCGGTTGTACTTGGTCTAGTACATCGGTAAACGTGCCATCGGTTAGCTCACCGCTGTTGCCATCCATTTGCAGTAAACGGCTTGCAGTACGCTCAGGCTGAGGGTAACGAGCAATAAGCTCATCGGGTAAATCAAAGTGAAAATCTGATACTTGCATGTTACTAAATCTTTTGTCGTGGTTTCTGGTTGTCGTGGCTGAGTCGAACTGATTCTGTCACAAACAGACGACGAGTTTTTCGCAGCCGACTAGTATATTCTGCGTGGGAGCAATATCAAGAAAAGAGATGTGAATTATTGTAATCAATTGAGTTAATCTACTCTTAGTTTCGCTGTTTCATCTGTAGAAATCTTCACCAATTGATTTGCCGCAAAAAAGTTGTGGTTATCGCAGTAAAAACTGGTTTAGCTCTCAAACTCAGACCAAGAAAATCACTATATTTAAAGAGCAAAGAATAATAACTCAGGAGGCAGCCATGATTAAGGTAGAAGACATGATGACGCGTAACCCGCATACGCTTCTTCGTTCTCACAATCTCGCCGATGCCAAAAGCATGATGGGAGCGCTCGACATCCGCCATGTTCCGATCATCGATGCGGATAAAAAATTGCTTGGCGTCGTTTCGCAACGTGATGTACTCGCCGCTCAAGAATCTAGCCTACAAAAGCTCCCAGAAAGTCAATCTTACACACTCAATACGCCACTCTATGAAGTCATGAAGACCAGCATTATGTCAGTGGCACCGCAAGCAGGTTTGAAAGAAAGCGCCATTTACATGCAAAAGCACAAAGTGGGTTGCTTACCTGTGGTTGAAAAAGGGCAGTTGGTGGGCATCATTACGGATAGCGATTTTGTCTCTATTGCAATCAACTTACTCGAATTGCAGGAAGAGGTAGAGCCAGAAGAGGTGGAATAAGCTCTGACTACGCAAAGTTATCAACGCTAAGGAGTATTCCTGCCTTAGCGTTATTACTCTTCATTGCGCAAAATCTCTGGCTGGCGAGACATCACTTTTAAAAACGGTTTATCGCGGACGGTTAGTGTTGGCTCAAGCAGCACGACTCTTTGTTCAACGTTTTGCTGCTGGATCACTTCAATCATCATATCAAAGCCCAATAAGGCGATTTTTCGGATCGGTTGTTTGATACTAGAAAAGCCCAATGACTGAGCGATAAAGGTATCATCAAAGCCAATAATATCTACCGATTGCTCAACCTGTTTTTCTCGCAACGCACTGTGTAAATGACTGGCTGAGATATCATCAGAGCAAAATACCGCTTCTAGCGGTTGCTTAGTGTCAACGATTTGCTCCTCAATAAAGCGATGCAAGCTGTTAGAGTCATAAGGCGCGAGCACTTGGGGCTTAGCTAGCTCCACTCCTAACTGTTGCAATGCTTGTTTAAAACCGAGCAAACGGTCGGATTGAGTGTCGCTAGCACCAATATAACCCACTCGGCGATACCCATTCTGAACAAAGTGTTTCGCAGCTAGCTCCCCGCCATGCTGATGGTGAGTACCAATGCTAATGGTTTCGGGTGCAGTTGCTGTCAGCAATACCACAGGAAAAGGCAACGCTTTCAAGGGCGCTAAGTGCTCCTCTTTTAGTGAGCGCGGGACAAGAAATACCCCATCCACTTTGTGATTAATACACTCAGACAAAAAGGTCTTTTCTAGCTGAAGGTTATTGCGGCTATTAAACAACAATAAGCTGCGGCCATGCTTGTACGCTTCTTCTTCCAATACATCGACCAATTGTGAGAAAAACGGGTTAGACATATTGCGCACAATAACGGCAAACAACTTGGTTGGCTTCTTGCGCTTCTGCGGAGGCTTTTGATAATTCAGCTCTGTCATCGCCAACTCTACTGCTTGCTTAGCTTCAACTGAAACACGCTCACTGCTATTAAGCACTCTAGATACGGTCGCAATAGAGACCCCTGCCCTTTTGGCGACATCACGAATCGTCATTGCACTTCCATCCGACTTTTCTATCAATCAACGTCATATATTAACCCTCACCATGTAACAAGACTTTGTGTTACATCACAACCTGTTCTCTATTTGTTCAAAACACCGTCAAATTGAGTGAATAAAAGTGCGGCGCTATTTTCACCCTTTATCAAGCTCTCTATGATTTCTTCAACCCAAGGTTATTAGGTAAGTAACGTGCAACAACAAAAATATAAAACCATCAACACGGCAACGGAATTAGATAATAAAAAGTTTGAGGAAATAAAATCAAACACTTTATTTCGTCCACTATTTCATATTAACCCACCACATGGGTTATTAAATGACCCGAATGGTTTTTGTTATTTTAATAACCAATATCACTTATTTTACCAATGGTTCCCATTTGATACTTATCATGGAATGAAACATTGGATGCATTTGAGTTCCGATGATTTATTAAATTGGACAGAACATGGTTCAAAAATAACGCCATTAGAAAGTTATGAATCCCATGGCGCTTATTCAGGTGGTGCCATGGTTGAAAATGATCGTAGTTACCTATTCTACACCGGCAATGTTAAACGCGGTGATGAACGCGATGCCAACCAATGTTTAGCAATCTTAGATAAAAACAATCAAGTGATTAAACACGCTCTCAACCCGGTGATTGAATCAGTACCACAAGGCTACACTGGCCATGTACGCGATCCAAAAATCGTTAAACGTGGTAATCACTACTTTATGTTACTAGGCGCTCAGCGAGAGTCTGATTTAAGCGGTGAGATCATCGTGTACCAATCGCCTGATTTACTCGACTGGGAGCTCAAAGGGACGCTGGATATTCAAGTCAGCGGCGACTTTCTTGACGCCTATATGTATGAGTGCCCTGATCTGCTAGAAGTCGATGGTCATGACGTGCTGATCTTTTCCCCTCAAGGCGTGACTGCTGATGGCACTCGCTTCCACAATAAATTCAACGTCATTTACTGCTTGGGCCAAGTGGATTTCGATCAGCTTACGTTCACTGTTCGTCATTGGGATGAACTCGACCGCGGCTTTGATTTCTACGCACCGCAAACCATGGCTAATGCACCAGAGAAACAAACACTGATTGCATGGGCAGGAACAGATGACCACTTGCCTAGCGAGCAACAGGGTTGGATTAACTGCTTGACGCTGACTAGAGAACTGGCCGTTGAAAATAATCGATTAATTCAGCGTCCAAGTATTATTAATTCCGATTCATTAATAAAACACAATGGATATCAATCAATATATCAAGGAGTTGAACTAGAAAGCTTATCTTTTTCTCTAGAAGTTAATCACTTATCAAAAGAGAAAAATATAACTATTTCTTTGAACACACAAAGTGGTAAAGAGTTAACGCTGACTGTCAATAATAACACCATTACTTTAGATAGAGCGTTATATGACCATCATACCCAAGATTGGGAATTTGGAAATAAACGTCAACACCAAACAGATTACACCATTAATAATATTCACTTCATTTGCGATCAGAGCATTATTGAAATTTATATTAATGATGGCAGAGATGTATTTACCTGTCTTTTCTTCCCTGAACAAGAAAACCACCAGCTAACTATATCGACTGAAAAAGGTGCTGACCTCGATACCCACCTAACCTACCTTACAATATAATAAAGTGGTGAACAGAATGAATTATGACGCTACCGTAACCGAGATACTGGATAGTATCGGGGGCCTAGACAACATCCGCAACGCTGAGCATTGTGCTACGCGCTTGCGCCTCATCCTTAAAGACAATGACAAGGTAAACACTGATAAAGCAAAAGAGATTAACCAAATCAGCGGTTACTTTTACCAGTCAGGCCAACACCAATTCATTATTGGTACAGGCAAAGTTTCTCATGTCTATGACTCGCTCAAGCGTGCCTTGGGTGGCGAGTTTGACACTAACGATTTCAAACAAGATGCGTTTGCCGATATGACCGCAAGCCAAAAAGTCGTTCGTACGCTTGCTGATATTTTGATCCCGCTGATCCCTGCCCTGGTCACGACCGGCTTATTAATGGGTTTACGTGGCATGATGCTGCACTCAGGTGTCGACTTCTCACCAGAGACATTGGCGCTGTTTAGCATGCTGACCGATACCGCCTTTGCCTTCTTACCTGTTTTAATCGCTTATTCTGCGGCAAAGAAATTTGGTGGCAATGCCATTATCGCCATTGTTGTGGGCTTGATGATGGTTGCACCGCAACTGCCTAATGCTTGGGTGGTCGCCAATGGTGGCGCAGATCCGATGATGGTCAACCTACTGGGTATCAACTTCCCTCTGGTGGGCTACCAAGGTACGGTGCTGCCTGCCATATTTGCCGGTTGGTTTGTCTCTTACTTAGAGCGCAACTTGCGCCGCTTTATTCCGGCCAGTATGGACTTAGTTTTTACGCCATTTTTGACCATCACGATTGCTGTGTTCGTCATCCTGTTCGGCTTTGGCCCAATCCTACAAACCATTGAACACGGCTGTACCTCATTGGTGCGTATGGCACTCGACCTACCGCTTGGCCTAGGTTACATCCTTTATGGTGCCGTACAGCAGATGATCGTGATCACCGGCCTGCACCACGCACTAGGCGTAATTGAAATTGGCCTACTAAATGAAACAGGCGTGAACCCACTTCAGCCTCTAGGTACGGCTTCAATGGCTGGTCAATTTGGCGCTGCTATCGCGGTAGCGACACTACTAAAAGATAAGATCAAGAAAGGTAATGCTTACAGCGCGTCAATGTCGACACTGTTTGGTATCACTGAACCGTTATTGTTTGGCGTCAACCTTCAATACAGTAAAGTGTTCATGTTCGGTATGGTCGGTGGCGCTGTAGGTGGTTTGGTTACTTACGTACTAAACATCAGTGCGACCGGTATGGGAATTACCTTCATTCCAGGAATCTTGCTTTACTCGCAATCTTTCACGGCAGTTTTGGGTTACTTGATGGTCATTGCTAGTGCATTTGCGACCGCTTTTGTCCTGACTCATATCTACAACCCAGTAAAAAATAGTCAATAACAATAAATTCGTTGATGCACCACCCCCTAGGTGCATCAATGACTTAGCCCATCTTGCTATGCTCCGATGGGCGCCTTTGTAAGGAACGAATCATGAACAAAGTTTGGCTCACCGGTGATGCTGTAGTAGACCTGATTCCAGATGGCGACAATACCTACCTAAAATGTCCGGGCGGCGCACCAGCAAACGTCGCGGTTGGCATTGCGAGACTATCTGGCCAGTGTGGCTTTTTTGGGCGTGTGGGCGATGATCCTCTGGGCCGTTTTATGGCAGAAGTATTAGCCAATGAAAACATCGATATATCCCACCTCATGCTAGATGATAACCAACGAACCTCAACCGTGATTGTTGACCTTGATGACCACGGTGAACGATCATTTACCTTTATGGTTAAGCCAAGTGCTGATCAGTTTACTCAACTCACAGACATCCCTTCCTTTGAAGCAAACCAATGGCTCCACTGCTGCTCAATTGCCCTTGCCAACGAACCGAGCCGTTCCACGACCTTAGCAGCAATGAAAGCGATGAAAGAGGCAAACGGCTTTGTCAGCTTTGATCCCAACCTGCGTGATGAAGTATGGCAGAAACCGCAAGAGATTCGTTCAGTGGTAATGAGTGCCGTTAAAATAGCTGACGTAGTTAAGTTTTCAGAAGAAGAGCTGTTCTATTTAACTGAAACCTCTTCCCTTGATGAAGGGCTAACAAAATTAGCTCACTACTCTATTCCACTGGTGCTCATCACCCTAGGTGAAGATGGCGCACTCGCGATCCTTAACGGTCAACAACATCACGTTAAATCACGCTCAGTGAATGTCGTTGATACTACCGGCGCTGGTGATGCATTTGTTAGTGGGTTACTCGCCTATTTATCTCAGTGTGAAGATTGGCAACATGAGTCATCCATTCTAAAAGCGGTACGCTGGGGCAATGTCTGCGGTGCATTAGCCACGACACAAAAAGGGGCCATGAGCGCACTACCCAATCAGCAAGCGCTACTCGATTACTTGTCTAGCTAATCAAACCTCCTTCGGCCGATGCTTTTTACAAACCTCGGCCTTCTGCTACTTATTCCTAGTTATTAGTCACTTAGGCTCACATCTGGACTGAAACTCACACTGTCATCTTGTTTATCAGCAAGAATCAAATTCTGGCATTATAATTTAGTTACAAAACTATAAATTAAGTTACATATAACGTCAGTTCAAACCTATCAGTTAAGTCAGCCAAACAGGGATATTGGTATGAGCCTAAAAAAACTATTAACCCTAGGTTTTGGGGTAATCTTGGGCCTAATTTTGGTCATTTCCGTTGTTGCTTCATTTCGTTTTTATCAATCCAGTGGTGGTTTTAACACCTATCGCGCCCTCGCGTTGACCAGTGTTTCAACGGGACGAATCCAAGCCAATATACTTGAAGCTCGATTAGCCGCACTCAAATACATTAAGAACCACGACCAAGAAAACATTGCTGCTCTGGATAAGCGTATTACGACCGCCATCAGTCTGATTGAAGATGTTCTTAACTCACATATTGATGATGTACATAAGGCAGATTTCCTCGCGATAGAAAACCAGCTCGAGCAATACAAACAAGGTTTCCAAAACGTCATTCAGTTGGTTAATCAACGCAATCAATTAGTCAAAGATCAATTAGATCCTGCAGGCTTAAATATGCGTATCGCAGTGACCAATATAATGAACCGAGCGGCGACTGAGGATGACCTAGATGTCGCAGTCAGCGCGGGAACGCTGCAGCAACACTTACTATTAGCTCGCCTTTATGCATCAAAGTTTTTAACCAGCAACGCGCAAAGTGATGCTGAACGAGCAGACAAAGAGTTTACAACAATGGCAACAGTGGCAAGTAAAGTTGAAGCTCAATTAATGTCAGCTCAACAAGTCGCAAACCTTAAAGAGTTTCAGGCTTCGTTTGATCAGTATCGTTCCACCTTTAACCAAGTGGTCGATACCATCAATCGTCGCAATGAAATCATTTCAGGAACATTAGATGTTATGGGCGCTTCCGCAGCACGTACCATTGAAGAAATCAAACTGGCTACGAAAGATAAACAAGACACTGTCGGCCCGGAAATGGTCGATCGTTTCTCTAGCGCGCAGTTCGTTTTAGTCGTGCTTTCTATTATCGTCATTATTAGTGCTATGGGGATTGCTTTCGCAATCTATCGTAGCGTATTGAAAGTGGTTGGTGGGGAGCCAAGCCAAATACAAGAAGTGGTTGCTGAAGTGGCATCAGGTGATCTCTCTTCACACATTAAAACATCAGGCAATGAAACCGGTATATATGCGAACATCTTGCAAATGCGTACCGAATTGCGTCGGATTATCGAAGGCTTCCATCAGATTTCCGATAATGTCTCTTCTTCCTCGATGTCTCTAACGAACATCATGAGCGAAACAGAAAGCAATGCTCAACAGGAGTTAAGCCAAGTTGAGCAAATTGCGACAGCTATCAATGAACTCTCTAGTACGGCATCGGAAGTGAGCCAAAATGCCGCAAACGCTGAAAATGCAGCCAGTGATGCCACCAATAATGTGGTTGAAGGTGGACGCTTGCTCGATTCTTCCGATGAAGTTTCGAGTAAAGTAGATAGCTCAATTGAAGAAACATCAAAAATCGTCAATCAGTTACAAGAGTATTCCGTTGAAATCGGCACCGTAGTCGAAGTGATTAACTCGATATCGGAGCAGACAAACCTTCTTGCTCTTAATGCCGCTATCGAGGCCGCTCGAGCGGGTGAACAAGGAAGAGGCTTTGCGGTAGTTGCCGATGAAGTTCGCTCTCTAGCGGCGAAAACTCAGCAATCGACAGTGGATATTCAAGAGATAATCTCTCGCCTACAAGCACAGGCTAAAGATGCCAATCAATATATGCAATCTAACTTAGTATTGGCAGAAGACTCTCGTAAATACAGCGAACAGCTACGTTCCGCTTTCTCTTCAATTACGGAATCCGTGTCTCTGATTTCTGATATGAATACTCATGTGGCTACAGCTTCTGAAGAGCAATCGGGAGTGACACAAGATATATCAGAAAACGTCTCACATGCCTTTGATTTAGTCAATAAGAACGCGGCTGGCATTGAGGAGAGTAAACGCGCTAGTGATGAACTTTCTAACCTAGCAGAGAAGCAAAAAGAGCTATTAAGCTTCTTCAAACTTTAGACAAAAAAAGAGCGGCCTGCGCCGCTCAAAGCATGTCAAAGTTTATGCCTAAACAGAATATCTGTACCGAAAGTCGAGAGAGTTAACGCCTGACTATTAACTCTCTCGAGTGGTACTAAGGGCTAAGGGATTAAAATTGGTCCTCTTCCGTAGAACCGGTTAGAGCTGTTACCGAAGAGTTACCACCTTGAATGGTATTGGTCATCTTATCGAAGTAACCAGTACCTACTTCTTGTTGGTGCGCTACGAAGGTATAGCCTTTCTCAGCAGCTTGGAACTCAGGACGCTGCACCTTCTCAACGTAGTGACGCATACCTTCACCTTGAGCATAGTCATGCGCAAGTTCGAACATGTTGAACCACATGTTGTGAATACCAGCTAGCGTAATGAACTGGTATTTGTACCCCATATCAGAAAGCTCTTGCTGGAACTTAGCAATGGTTTCTGCATCTAGGTTCTTCTCCCAGTTGAACGACGGTGAACAGTTGTATGCTAGAAGCTGATCTGGGTATTCAGCATGGATTGCTTCTGCGAACTTACGCGCTTCCTCTAGACAAGGTGTAGCTGTTTCACACCAGATTAGGTCAGCGTAAGGAGCGTAAGCTAAGCCACGAGAAATCGCTTGGTCGATGCCCGCGCGAACACGGTAGAAACCTTCTTGAGTGCGCTCACCGACAATGAAGTCTTTATCGTATGAATCACAATCTGATGTTAGTAGGTCAGCTGCGTTCGCATCAGTACGAGCAATCACCAATGTTGTTGTTCCTGCTACGTCCGCTGCTAGGCGAGCCGCTACCAGTTTCTGTACCGCTTCTTGAGTCGGAACCAGTACTTTACCGCCCATATGACCACACTTCTTCACTGACGCAAGTTGGTCTTCAAAGTGAACACCGGCTGCGCCAGCATCAATCATCGACTTCATTAGCTCGTAAGCGTTTAGTACACCACCAAAGCCTGCTTCAGCATCCGCTACGATAGGTAGGAAGTAATCAATGCCGCCTTCATCCGCAGGAGACTTACCCGCTGACCATTGAATTTGATCTGCTCGACGGAACGAGTTATTGATACGCTTAACCACAGATGGTACTGAGTCTACTGGGTATAGTGATTGATCAGGATACATAGTTGACGCCGTGTTGTTATCCGCCGCTACTTGCCAGCCTGAAAGGTAGATAGCTTCAATACCCGCTTTCGCTTGCTGTACAGCTTGGCCACCCGTCAAAGCACCCAGACAGTTTACATAACCTTTCTTTGCATCACCGTTGACTAGTGACCACAGTTTATCTGCACCACGTTGAGCGATGGTGTTAGCAGGCACCATAGATCCACGTAGTTCTACTACTTCTTCAGCCGTGTAAGGACGCTTAACGTTCTTCCAGCGTGGGTTCGTTGCCCAGTCTTTTTCCAGAGCTTCAATTTGTTGGCGGCGAGTTAAGTTAGTCATCGGTCTATCCCTCTTTGATGAGCGCTTCTAATTTGTGCAAACACAGGCGCTGTTATTGTTTTTTCTTTGGCGGTACTTCCTTCTCCGCCTCAGACATTCACGTTATTGGTTAGTTTGTTTGTCTCAATCCAGGTAGTCGTATCCTGGAATGGTTAGGAAATTGGTCAGCTCGTCGCTGGTTGTTAGCTTAGCCATTAAATCAGCAGCTTCTTCAAAGCGCCCTGATTGGTAACGTTCACTACCCACTTCTTGTTTAACGACTTCAATTTCTTCAGTTAGATATTGTTCGAACAAAGCTTTTGTTACGGTTTTTCCGTTGTCCAACGCTTTACCGTGTTGAATCCACTGCCAAATTGAAGCGCGGGAAATTTCTGCGGTAGCCGCGTCTTCCATCAAGCCATAGATAGGCACACAACCATTGCCTGAGATCCAAGCTTCGATGTATTGAAGAGCAACTCGAATGTTATGACGCATGCCTTGTTCCGTAATACCACCATCGCAAGGGGCCAACAGATCTTCCGCAGTCACAGGTGCATCTTGATGTCTTAACACGTTCAGCTGGTTGCTACGCTCTCCCAATGCTAAGTCGAATACAGCCAGAGCAGTATCGGCCAAACCTGGATGAGCAACCCATGTTCCGTCATGCCCATTGTTTGCTTCTAGCGACTTGTCGTTATGAACCTTATCCAGCACTTGCTGATTGGTTTGTGGGTCTTTCGCTGGGATAAAGGCGGCCATCCCTCCCATAGCGAAGGCACCACGTTTGTGACACGTACGGACAAGTAAACGCGAGTACGCATTTAGGAACGGCTTATCCATTGTCACCACTTGACGATCAGGTAGAACGCGGTCGGGGTGTTTCTTCAATGTTTTGATGTAGCTAAAGATGTAATCCCAACGCCCACAGTTAAGGCCAACGATGTGCTCTTTGAGTGAAAACAAGATTTCATCCATCTCAAACACAGCAGGTAAAGTTTCGATAAGTACTGTCGCTTTAATCGTGCCCGTGTCTAAACCGAAATAGTCTTCGGTGAAATGAAACACTTTGCTCCACCACTGAGCTTCTTTGTGCGACTGTAATTTAGGAATATAAAAGTAAGGACCGCTGCCTTTTTTCAACAACGTTTTATGGTTGTTGTAAAAGTAAAGCGCAAAGTCAAACAGCGCCCCAGGGATGATCTGACCATTAAAAGTAACGTGTTTTTCTTTTAGATGTAGACCACGTACTCGGCAGATCAAAACGGCTGGATCGTTTTCCAGCGCATAGTGCTTACCATTAACCGGATTGGTGTAACTGATGTCTCCATTCACTGCATCACGCAAGTTAATTTGACCATCAAGCACCTTGTTCCAAGCGGGTGCCATAGAATCTTCAAAATCAGCCATGAAGACTTTTACATTCGCATTCAGTGCATTAATCACCATCTTGCGATCTGTAGGCCCGGTAATTTCAACACGGCGATCTTGGAGATCTTGTGGAATCCCTTGGATCTTCCAACTTCCTTCTCTGATATCTTGCGTATCCTCAAGAAAGTCCGGCAATTCACCAGCATCTATGCGCGCTTGCTTCTCTTCACGAGCAGTAAGCAACTCATCAACCTGACTAGCGAACTTATCACACAGAAGAGATAAAAAGGTTTGGGCTTCAACAGGGAAAATCGCTTGATGATCTGGCGAAAGGGTACCAGTTACATCAAGCATGCCTTCGTTTAGTAGGGTTTCTTGGGCTTCTACTGTTGTTTTGTCTCTATCTGGTGTATTGGCAAGCATATTCAATTCCTTCCAAAGCTTATTTGTCTCGGATTACATTTGTAACTATCAAACAACAAGACCACATCCTCACTCTTTGTCATCTGATTCCGAATTTATCTGTTTTGTGGCTCTACTTTCGCCAACCTTGGATAGGTTTGCAATCTAGACATAAGTCTTACTAGGCCTGTATTTAAGCTATACCAACAAGCGTTAGAGTAAAAGACCTAAAGTAAACAAAACGTTAAATTCAAAGTTTTATTCCGCTGACTGCAAGTTGTTGATATTGATCACCAAGATGTAAGTAGTTACGTAATTTAATTACAGTGAAATTTTGTATGTGTAATCGTTTCAAACGAACGTTTGATTTTAAAATTTTGGCAAGGAAGCCTTAGCAGAAAAGGGTTATAAGAGATATGCAACAACCATATTAAACAGGCCGTTTTTTGACGACTGTAAAATTCACACTGTGAAATTTCACAATTTAATGAAAGCTTCATCAAAATTTCTTTGTAAAATTTTACAAGTCAAAGTTTACCAACAGAATAAAATGCTAAAAAGCACACTAAAACTAGTGTGCTTTTTGAAAGGGTATCGGTGGATTTGGCTAATACTAAGCGCTAAAAGCACATTTAATAAATATTAAAGTAATTCAGAAACCACATCAGCCAATTGGTTGAAAGTACTCACACGAGATGAACTAGGACGCCAAACCAAGCCAATATGTCTATGAGCTTGCTGTCCAGGCGCGTCAACAACCACTAGGTTTTGGTTATCAATAAGACCATGATCTATCGCCATTTGAGGGATAAAGGTAGTACCCATCCCGTTCGCCACCATTTGCACAAGTGTATGAAGGCTGGTTGCAGAAAACGGATTGATCTTCTCTTTATCAGTCAACTGACAGGCAGAAACAGCATGTTCAGTCAAACAGTGCTCTTTCTCTAATAAGAAGACAAACTCATTCGGCAAGTCTGCATACTTTATTGGTGTTTGGATTGCGTCCGCTTGATTCTGGCTGATGATCATCCTAAATGGGTCACTACCAACAATGCAGCTGTCCATACCATCGATATCCACTGGCAACGCTAGAATTAGTACATCCAATTCACCGTGACGCAGCGCTTCAAGTAGATTGGTTGTCGTATCTTCTCTTAGTAGTAAGTTCAATTGCGGGAAACGCTGATTGACCTCTTGAACTAGGTCGCAGAGTAAGAAAGGAGCAATAGTAGGAATACATCCAACGCGCAGCTGACCTTCCATCTCATCGCCTTGGCACAACAATCCAAGTTCAACCAAGTCTTGGCCTTTTGCCAACAACTCGCGTCCACTCTGCACGACCAATTCCCCCGCTTGAGTAAAAACTAGAGGGCTTTTTTTATCTTTCTTTTCATAAAGAGGACAACCAATCAGTTCTTCTAAGTTCTGAATGCCTTTACTTAAGGTAGATTGACTAACAAAGCACTTTTCAGCGGCTTCGCTAAAATGACGCGTTTCGTGCAGGGTGATTAGGTAATGTAACTGTTTAAGACTGGGCCACTTATTCATAGAACTATTTATAACTAACAGGTAGAAGTTGACCAAGTTAATGAATTAGAACTTATCGCTTTTTTCGATTAACTTAATCTATTTAATTCGCTTTTTCCCATACTACAATCTGTACTATAGTTTGTCGCGTACAAACACGGACTGAATTGATAATACTGACATCAATTCGGAACTAACCATACTTTTTAGGAGCAAAAAAATGGTACTAGTAGGTCGTCAAGCCCCAGATTTTACTGCTGCAGCTGTTCTAGGTAACGGTGAGATCGTTGATAACTTCAACTTCGCAGAGTTCACTAAAGGTAAGAAAGCGGTTGTTTTCTTCTACCCACTAGATTTCACTTTCGTTTGCCCATCAGAGCTAATCGCTTTCGACAACCGTCTAGCTGATTTCCAAGCTAAAGGTGTTGAAGTAATCGGTGTTT
>NZ_CFHWOM010000019.1:0-2023 GCF_984391705.1 Vibrio sp.
CCTTGACATGGTAGGGGTCGGCGATTCGAGTTCGCCCGGACCCACCACTCCTTAAAGTCATACTAAAACCAAAGTATGCCGAACATAAAATTTGGGTCCGTAGCTCAGTTGGTTAGAGTACTACCTTGACATGGTAGGGGTCGGCGATTCGAGTTCGCCCGGACCCACCAAATTTAGTTCCTCGTGAACAAAACGCAAAGCCCGCTTTTTAGCGGGCTTTGTTGTTTATGGCAATTATGCTTACCTTACACAGCCTTACGAAACTTCCATCGATTTTATATAAACACGAGCATACAGTTGATACGTTCCGAATCGACATAAGAAATTTATTATGCTCAAAAATTCAATTCTCCTACTACCCCTCTTTTCTTTGACTGCGTTTACAGCAATCGCTGACAGCAATATTGTTAGTCAAATGTCCCATATTGGATTTGGCTATAAACACGCACATCTTAAAAAAGGGGCATTTGAACCCTACTCGGATAGCAAGTACATCAACGACGAAAGCAAAACCTATGGTGGCTTATACCTTGATCTTGGATTGAGTGTCACTGACTCCATTTTCTTAGAAGGTAACGCAGATTTTGTTACCCGTTTCAGCTCTTCTATCGATTCTTGGCAAGCCGGGGCTGGATTTAATGCCCCTATTTCACCTGTCGCTAGCATCCCCTTATCTTGCGGTGTTATTAATTACTATGCAGATACAGATAAAACATCGCCTCATTCTGAACAAGCAGCTTATTGTAAGGGAGGCCTAAGAGCCCAAGTGGCAAAACATTGGATGGTTGATGCTACATATCAACACGACTTTTTTACCATTTCTAAGGATACCTATCGAATCAACAACGTTTTCCAATTTGGATCCGTTTTCGGATTTACTCTTGGAATGGAATACGCAAAGCGACTAGAACCTGAAACAGCCGTGACTGTTGGTTTGCAATTTACATTGTGATACCCAATGAGCTATTTAGGTGCTTGCAGCAATGTATGCAAAGCACCTTTGATTCTTTACTACGCCGTATTGGAGTTCGCTTAAATCCGAATAAAGTGATTATGTTTAAAATACTAGAGTTATTGAAATATATCGAATGGAGTTCAAATTAATAAAATAAGAGTCTAACACCGAAATCTAAATTACCATTCACTTAAGTAAAATGGCAATATGAGATATGTAACTCACTTTGCACGCATAATCCACCTAATAATAACAACTACCAAAAATATCAATAAATAAATTCACACCCAATAGCGACCCATATTTCCATCTAGATTGCCAAACCTTAACATCAAAAATAAAACCCTTTAATTTCATATGTTTAAAACAAGAACAAGAAAGCAATCGTTTGACTAGCTTCATATCCCCCTTAAAAAAAGAATTTATTTAAATTAATCTCACTAATTTTATAAAACTATATTGATCTATATTGTGAATTTGAGTTAGTTTCCCACTCCTATAACAAAAAACTGATTAATTCAGAAATACAATGCATCACTATAATGGAGTATCTAGTGAAAACTAAAACGTCAATATTGGCTTTAAGCATAATTACTACTTTTGGAGTTTATGCAGAGGAAACTGCCCGCTTAGACCAGCGTTTATTCGAAACTAAAATTATAGACGGACAAAAATCCGACGTAGACGCTTGGCCGTTTATGACCGCGATCGTGTCGAAAGGTCAAAGTGCGTTTAATGGTCAGTTTTGTGGTGGTAGCTTTATAGGAGACAAATACGTCCTTACCGCAGCACACTGCATTGATGAAAAAAACCCAGAGAATTTAGATGTTATTATCGGCATCCATGACCTTAATCTCGAGGCTACTCAAGGCCAGCGTGTTGCGGTTAAAAACATTTACGCGCATGAGCAATACAGCACAGTTACACTCAACAAGGATATTGCTATCTTAGAGCTTGAGCGAAGTGTTGCAGCAACTCCCGTCACTTTGGATGCTTCACGCGACACACTGGCTGAAAATGACAGTGTTACCGTGATTGGCTGGGGAAACCAACAAAGTAACCCAGCGG
>NZ_CFHWOM010000019.1:2123-63033 GCF_984391705.1 Vibrio sp.
GAAAATGACAGTGTTACCGTGATTGGCTGGGGAAACCAACAAAGTAACCCAGCGGAAGATTCTATTTACCCGAATGAACTATTTGAAGTATCCCTGCCCGTTGTTAACCAGGCAACCTGTAAAGCGAGTGGCGGGTCATACAGCTCAATCGATGAGTCCACACTTTGTGCGGGCTATGAAGACGGTGGTAAAGACTCTTGCCAAGGAGACAGTGGTGGTCCTTTAGTATTCGACAATAACGGCATTGTTACTCAAGTGGGTGTAGTCAGCTGGGGTGAAGGCTGTGCCCAGCCTAACAAGTATGGAGTTTATGCCAACGTCGCTCACTTAAAGAGCTGGATTGATAACCAAACCAACGGTCATAGCTATCGTCAAAACATTTACTCAGGCTATATGGGTGCCGGCAAAACAATCACTCAGGTTTTGTCGGTTGAAAATAGCGGAGCTCCAGACTTTACGGTAACAGGCGTTACTCTACCTGACTCTGGTGCTCTAAACGTCGTATCGAATGAATGTGAAAATATCGGCACACTGACGACCAACCAAAGCTGTAACATTACCGTTGAGTTCACATCGGCACTAGGAGCTAACGGTGAGACTTTGATTGTCAACACCGACAGCACAACTCATCCTGCACTAAAAACGACATTCCACTCTTATGGTTTAGCCGGTGCGAGTGACGAGCTAAAAGCAACCGTGTCAACTGGTGACTCTGCGTATAGCAACGCGAACCCTTGGGTCGTATTCGATGCTTCAAACAGCGTATTGAAGTCAGGCCAAACGCCTCTTGGCCAAAGCTCTATTATGATGTTAGACAACTTACCAGCAGGTAAATTGTCGGTAGAGTCTCGTATGGCGATATTTAATCAAGACAGTCGCTTTAAGGTTTATGTCAATAACGAACGTATTGCTAATCTGTCTAGTAATGATACTCGCTGGTATGCCGATAATATTAACCTAACAGAAAGCACGAACAGTGTTATGTTCGCATTTGAACGAAGCGAGGATAACTTCTCTAATCTTGATTCGGTATACCTTAGAAACATTAAACATGTCCCTACAGTAGCGCCTGACAACTCCGGTTCCACTGATTCGACAGGAACAGATGAAGCGACCACAACAACCGTAACGAGTAGTTCGTCAAGTTCTTCCGGTGGTAGTGTACCAGCGTGGTTAGTTATGTTCCTTTTACCTTTAGCTGTTATGAGAAGAAAGTAATTAGTATGAATAGAACTAAGCTGCTATGTCTAGCAATGCTAACGGCCACAAGTGTCGGCTGCATGAGCAACAGCATAGACATTGAAACGACCAATGTTGAAGGAACAGTAGAGCCACTGCTGTCTCATAAGAAATGGGATCATTTGCTTATGTTTGTTGCCAAATCCACTGGATGTAGCAAAAGCGACAGTTTTCAACTGCAGATAGACAGTGTAGCAGCAAATAAAGTCTCTGTGAGCATTGTACGTACGCAACCAGACTACTGCAGACGCGCCCCCGCGTTTGAAGAGTTTCAACTAACATTGCCTCAAGAACTGAATAGCGCTGAGATTGTGATAAACAACCCTCAAGCGACGCCACTTTAAGCAATAGTTAACTTCTCTGCTCTAATCAAAAGCCATACGACAGTATGGCTTTTCTTCACATTTTTGTGTCCCAAAAGCCATTCCACAACACACACTGTTCCAGCTCATATTCGTTTACTCTTTGAATTTTAAGAGAACTTGTACCGCACACTCATGATTTTTGAGCGTGAGCCCACACATTTTATAAATCTCATTTGTCCATTCAGTCAATTGGTTAGTAAACCGCTTTCAATTTGGTAGTCATCATGATAAAAGTACAGCGTGTTGTTTTGATGAAGCGTAGTGATTGTGAAGAAATTCTTAATAACTGGACTACTCGCATGTAGCTCTTTGGTTTGGTTGCCCCAAGTTAGTGCCAAGAGCGACTCCGTAATGACGTTAAACTACGGTGTTATCTCCTCCAAACCAAAGAAACGTATTAAAGATAGCTACCCTCTGTTTTCTCATGTCGCAAAACAATTAGCTCACCACGGCTTTGAAGACGCCGCGATAAAAGTTTACCCAACCATTGATGAGCTCGTTTATGCACTGCGTTCAGGAGAAGTTGATCTCATAAGTTCAACCATTTACCCAGCGTTGGTTGCCAAGCAACGAGCCCAAGCAGAGCCTATTCTTGTTCGCTGGAAGAAAGGTGAAGAAAGCTATAGCTCCATCTTTGTCGCTAACAAAACTCACCAATACAAAGACCTTTCTGAACTCCAGGGTAAAATCATTGGCTTTGAAGATCGCGGTTCAACGAGCGGTTATTTCCTTCCAATGATGAAACTCCTTGGCCAAGGGTTAAAAGTGCAACAAATAACGTCACTACAATCACAGCCAGATCCAGACAAAGTTGGCTATTTTTTCTTTGATGATATGCTTCGCGAAACCAACGAAGTCAATATGAGTATGTGGGCAGCAAAAGGTATGGTTGATGCTATTGCATTTAGCTCGTCAAATTGGTCAAACCCTAAAGACACCCCCGCCGCACTCAAACAACAATTACATACTTTTGCTGAAACTAGCGAGTACCCCCGCTCCATCATGAGTGTATCAGCAAAGCTCGACCCTGCAGTTGCTTCAGAACTGAAAGAGATTTTGCTCGAACTGGACCAATCTGAGCTTGGTAAAAGCGTTTTACAAAACTACCAAGAGACTAAACGTTTCTCACAGATTGATAGTGAAGCGGAAAAATTATTATATGAAGCAGAGCAACTACTTACTAAATTTGAAGCACATTAATAACCAATGAAAAATTTTGGATTCAAAGGCCACTTAATTCTCGCGACAGCTTGCGTCGTGACATTAGTCTGCGCGCTTAACTTTATTTTGTACAATGTGGCTTATGACCGTCAGTCCAATCAAATATTCGACAAAATATCCGAAAGCGTTGAGCAGTCCCTGCAAAAAAAAGTAGAAGAACAAGCCGTTTCTTTGGCAAAGATTCTTAGCCAGCAGACCTTTGATCAGCTCTATCATTACAATGTTTCTGAAGCCCTTTACATACTTCAAACAAACCTTAGCCAACCAAACGTTGAAGTTATCCAGCTTGTCGATAAAGAAGGCATGATTTTTCACGATGGTACCCCAGATATTTCGAACTTTGGGTTGCCTCATAAATATCCTCAATTGATTGCTGAAGTATTGGCAACTCAAAAGATCGTTAAACGACACGCCGGAGAGCGCTTATTGATAGCCTCGCCCATTTCAGAAGCAGACAATCATATTGGTGTCGTCTATTTAGAGTTGAATAAAAATAGCCTAATTAAAGAGCTTAATAAGAGCGCCAAAGAGCTAGATACCTTAGGACGACAAGATCGGGAACGAATGAGTGGCTGGCAATTGTTCTTCTCTGCCGTTGGACTTATATGCGGTGTATTAATGGCCTATAGCGTCTCAAGCTCCTTCGCTAATCCGATTACACGTATTATCCAGCAGTTAAAACAAACCCGAGAGGGCCGCTTCGAACCCATCGAAAAATCAGGTCCTTATAAAGAACTGGATCGTCTGGTTGACGCATTTAACGAGATGCAGCGCTCTGTAACCGCACATACCGATCATATTCAGCATCTTGCCTTTCATGACCAACTTACCGGGTTACCGAACCGCCTTCGATTCATCCAGCTGCTTAATGAAAGCATTAGCCGCCAACAAGATGAGCTCGTTGCCGTACTTTTCATTGACCTCGATGACTTCAAGTTCGTGAATGATAACTACGGGCATCATGTCGGGGACGAGGTTATTTTGCGTGTTTGCACTCGTCTTATTGAGTTTATAGATAAAAATTTATCTGAACCATTTCGTGAACGCTGCATGTTATCCCGAGTAGGCGGTGACGAATTCATGTTGATGGTGCCCTATACTCGAGAGACAAGAATTACCACCATTGCGAATATTGTCCTCGACACCGTCACTGAACCGATAGAGCATAAACATTACAAACTAGCCTGTAGCGCAAGTATTGGGATTGCGTGCTATCCAGATTTTGGCGACTCCGCGGAAAGCCTATGTCGTCACGCAGAACTAGCAATGTTCGAACAAAAACGTAAAGGAAAAAACGCTTACAGTATTTACACTCATGAGATGGATAAAGCCATTGAAGAGCGCTCATATATTGAACGTGAGTTACGAAAAGCGATCGACGATCTTTCGCAATTTGAGCTGTGGTACCAACCCAAATTTGATATCAGAAACAAACGAATTGTTGGCGCAGAAGCATTAGTGCGTTGGAACCACCCTACACAGGGGTTTATTGGACCAGACAAGTTTATCCCCGTAGCAGAGTCTACCGATCTAATCCTTACTCTTGGCGAGCATTTGATTCAACTAGCAGCAAAGCAAGTCGCTTGCTGGCGAAGTCAATATGGTGAGGACTTCTACATCGCACTCAATCTTTCGCCTCGCCAGCTACATAGACAAGATCTGGTAAAACTGTTTAAACAGGCATTAAATCAGTACAATTTGCCAGCTTCAGCATTTCATGTGGAAGTAACCGAGACACTTTTACTCTCAGACAGCGAACAGATTAAGCATGTCCTAGCAGGGTTGAGAAATCTTGGCCTTAAAATTTGGTTAGATGACTTCGGTACTGGGTATTCATCGCTTAGTTACCTTCAAGAATATCAATTTGATGGCGTAAAAATTGATCGGTCCTTTATCTTCTGCTTATCCCCTGAAAACAGTAATACCTCTCTGATTGAAGCGATCCTCTCGATCGCAAGCAGCATGAAAATGATGAGTGTGGCGGAAGGGATTGAAACAGAACATCAATTCGGGTTGTTACGGCAACTTGGCTGTGAGTATGGCCAAGGTTATCTAGTCAGCCGACCTTTGCCTGCGCGCGAATTTGGTCAACAACTACAAACTCCGCTTGAAGTGGCGGAGCAATAAGTTACTTTGAGGTTTACGGCCAACTTATGTATTATGCCCCGCACTCCAAGATCATAGGTCAATATCATGAACCGTAAGAAGAAGATCAATAGCATCTTAAAAGCAAAGCTGAAAAAGAAAAATGCAAAGCTTCATAAAAGCAATAAGCCTCGCTACGTATCAAAAGCTGAACGAGCGAAGCTAGAAGTAGAAGAGCAACAAAACGGTGCTATTGAAGTAACAGAAACGGAAGAATCAGGCTCTTCTGAGCAATAAGTTCTCTTCAATCGGAATATATTTATCGCACACGTCAATCAAGGCTTGTGCGGTAAGCCCTGGAACTGAATATACGTCAACTTTGACACCGAATCGTTGTTGGACGCGCTCCACTAACACTTCGAAATCACCATCACCCGACAACAATATCACTCTATCGACTTTGCTCGCGGCCTCATAGACGTCCAAAGCAATACCTACATCCCAATCTCCTTTAGTGCTGCCATCGGCGCGTTGAATATAGGGCTTTAGTTTTACTTCAAAGCCAACACCACGAAGAATATGGTGGAATTGACGCTGTTTGGGATCATTAGAGGCAATAGCGTAAGCATTCGCTTCAACAACGTCCTTCCCTTCTGTTGCTATGTACCAGAACTCGTTGTAATCAAAATTTGCTCGGTATTTGTCTCGAGTTGTGTAATAGATATTTTGAACATCAACAAAAATAGCGACTGTTTCCATGATCGACTCAGTTTATAAACAAAGTGTAATACTCTATCAGAACACCCCTATAAACACAGTATTATTGCCCCATAATAGCGTCACTGATAAAGATAACGTGGTGATTGCAGGGATGGCCGCTGAAAACGTATCAAATCTTAAATGAAAGAAAATCGCGCCGATTGAGGTGAGCGCAATCAGTGCTGCTCCAAATGCTGTTGCAATGGGTATTGAAAGAACCAAAGCCACCGCCAGCGAAACCACCGCAGACAATTCAACGACACCAACTAAGAACATAGCTTGGCGATTTAAGCCATAGCTTTTAAAAAATTCCAATTGAGTATCAAACACAGCTTTATGCCAACCGACCAATTTAATTGAGCTCGCAAGTGCAAAAAACACAATCAGCAGTAATGTAATTATGAACATAAATCACCTCATTTCTTATCTATCATTTCTTTAAGGTGATTATATTCATTCCAACAATGTCTGATAAATGCTAGATTTTGACTAGTTACTATTCCCAATAGGAATGCTAAATTGGACAAATTGGATTGCATTCGCTTATTCAGTCACGCTGCTAGGCTAGGAAGTTTCACACTTGTGGCTAATGAAATGAACATCACCCAAAGCGCCGTAAGTAAGAAGATATCTTGGTTAGAAAATGATTTAGGCTTTCGTTTGTTTGACCGTAATCCTCGCCAAATCGTGCTCACGCATCAAGGAAAGGAATACCTAGCCAATACCGCCAAACTTCTCGAAGAACTTGAGCTTGTTGAATCGCGCATAAAAGGAGAACTGACCACGATTTCTGGACGCATCGCTATTTCAGCTCCCTCAGCGTTTGCGACTCAACGGCTGGCAGCACCTATCCATCAGTTTATGACTCTGCACCCCAAAGTGACTTTTAATGTGTCTGTTAACGATAAGATGATCAATCTGCTGGAAGACAACACTGACATTGCAATCAGAGCCAGCGTTTTAAAAGATTCTGGATTGCGAGCCAAAAAGCTGCTTGATCACCAAGTGTGTTACTTTGCAGCAAACACTTATTTAGATTCGCATCCTGCCCCAAACAACGCCCAGGATTTAGTTCAACATCAATGCGTGACTTACTCTCTGATATCTCCTTCTAACATTTGGAAAATTGACGGAGAGAAAGTGAAAGTCCAGGAAACGTTTACCAGTGATAACCCAGAGATGATTGTCGACATGGCTAAACGAGGCTGTGGCATAGCGGCCATGCCGAGATGGATGGTCGAAGAAGAATTTAACCAAGGAAATTTGGTCGAGATCCTCTCACACCTAGAGAAACCAAGCTTGACCATGTACGCTGTGTACAAAAATGATGAACACCTTCCCTTTAGGATTCGAGCCTTCATCGACTTTCTCGCCGATTACTTCCAATAAACAAAAGGCCTCGAATGTTCGAGGCCTTTTGATGTTTAGGTTAGTTAAACCAATTCAGCTTGTCGTGTAGCGAGGTGACACTGCCGACAACAATAAGCGCTGGGCTCACTGCCTCTTTCGCCATATTTGGCAGATCTTTTAGTGGGCCCGTAAATACACGTTGCTCTCGACGAGTACCATTTTCAATGATGGCACATGAAATCTCAGCGTCTAAACCTGTTTCGAGTAACTTCTCGGTAATGTATCCACTTTGCTTTAGCCCCATGTAAAACACGAGTGTGTTATTAGACTGAGCTAAAGAGTGCCATTCGATTTCACGGCCATCTTTCTGCACATGACCTGTAATAAACTGAACGCTTTGCGCGTGATCGCGATGCGTTAAAGGAATCCCCGCATAAGCCGTTGCACCCGCAGCAGCAGTTATGCCTGGGACAACTTCAAAGCTAATGCCATGTTGCGCTAACTCTTCAAGCTCTTCACCGCCTCGCCCAAATATAAACGAATCTCCACCTTTTAAACGTACGACTCGCTTACCTTCTTGTGCTTTGTCTACCAACAGTTGGTTAATCTGATCTTGTGGGACACAATGAAAGTCCAACTTCTTACCCACATAAATCATTTCAGCATTGCTATCTGCCAAAGCTAGGATTTCAGGTGATACTAAACGATCATAGACAACCACTTCCGCTTGCTGGATAACACGGTACCCTTTTACAGTAAGTAGATCTGGATCACCCGGTCCGGCACCAACCAAAGAAACAAAACCGCTATTAAGTTGAGATATGTGTGAAGTGGTCATCGCAATGCCTACCCATAGAAATTTGATTATAAAGAGTAGCACTCGAAGTTAACTGAACACTGAGTCGCTACTGTTTATAGTCAAACACTTACATTATTGGTTTAGAGAAAATCAAAGCCCCATGCGTATACATGGGGCTGTATTTCTTATTTCGCTAGCGAAGGTTCTGCAGTCACTTCTTCCTCATCTGAGATAGAAGGTGCAGTTTTCGCGTGAGTTAGGTAAAGCGGGATACAAGTCATAATCAAACCACCAACAATGTTACCTAGGATTGTTGGGATTAGGTTGAAGTTCAACCAAGTCGCAATGCCAAAGTCAGCGCCAAGAATCATGCCTAGCGGGAATAGGAACATGTTTACTACTGTGTGCTCGAACACAAGTGCAAAGAAGATGAAGATTGGGAACCACATCATTGCAACACGACCAGCGACAGTGCGGGCTGTCATGTTACCAATCACACCTAGACAAACCATTAGGTTACAGAAGATACCGCGCACAAAACAGGTGATCCATCCGTCCATACCCATGTTTTCAAAACCTAGGCTACGTGCAGTAGAAACCGCGATGAACTTCTTCGCAACTGCGTTAAGTTCTAGAGAAAAGTTACCTGTTAGTGAGATTGCTACTAGGTAAGCAACAATCAAAGAACCGATAAGGTTGCCCAGACCAACAAGCCCCCAACAACGGAAAATGCGGTTCCAAGTAATACCAGGACGACCTTCAAATTTAGCCAGCGGCGCTAGACCAAATACCCCTGTTACCAAGTCATAGCCCATCACAGATAGAATAACGAAGCCAACTGGGAAGACTAACGCACCAACAACACCGACACCTGTTTGTACGATGGTTGTAATTGCAACAACCACTGCAAGCGATAAGATGATACCAGCCATAGTGCCGCGAAGAAGCAGGTCACGAGCGCTCGTTTTCGTCTTTGCTTCGCCAACATTGATCATAGTTTGCACGAATTCAGCAGGTTTAAAATCTGTAGACATGAATGTGTCCTTATTCAAAATTGAAAGTAAAAAGTTAAAATCGAATAGTGAAAGACTCGCTGTTTCTCTGTTCCCCAACTGAGAAGCAGCGAACCTTTAAGCTATTAAATCTCCATAGCCTTCATATTTGTTGCCGCAGCGTTGTTGCCTGCGCCTCTTCACCCTAATCACATAAAACACCTATGCTCATAGGGATGAATCGGCTTGTCGCCTAGCTGCAGCAACAACTATTTTGGCTATAAAACTACATTTTAAACGGGTATTTAAGCCGCTACCTCCACTTTGCCCTTTGCAACACGTGCTTTGTAAGACTTCACGCTCATGCGCTCATCTTCCATACATGCTCCTGTTGCTAGGTTAAAGCGTTGCTTCTTAAGTGGGCTTGCTACCCATAATTGCTCATCGTGCTCCACAATCAGGCCACGTGACAGTACATTTGACTGAAAAAATGGGTCCATATTGTTGATTGCAAAGACTTCTTCAGTTGCTCGTGGGCGAAAGATAGCCACTTGCTCACCCTCAAATAGTGCGACTACGCCAGTGCCTGGGATGATGTCTTCGATGTTGCAAACTTTTGTAAATGCCATGATTTCTTCTCCCCTTAAACCACTTCTACGTGAAGGATGTCGCCTTTCGCTTCAGGATGTTTTTCAGTGAATGTTGCCGGGCGATGTTGCTCACGGCCATCTGTCACGAACATAACGTTGTCGTCACGCTCATCAGAGTTCACGAAGTGTGCAAAACGCTTAAGCTGAGTTTCATCGTTAATTGTGTCAGTCCACTCACAGCGATACTCTTCAACCAATTTCGCTACGTCTGTTTCAAGTTGGTCATTAATGCCTAACTTGTCTTCAATGATCACTTCACGTAGGTAATCAATACCGCCTTCTAGGTTTTCAAACCATACTGATGTGCGCTGTAGTGGCGCAGCCGTACGGATGTAGAACATCATGAAACGGTCGATGTATTTGATCAGTGTTTCTTGGTCTAGGTCGCCAGCCAGTAATGTTGCATGGCGAGGCTTCATACCACCGTTACCACACACGTACATGTTCCAACCCGCGTCTGTTGCGATGATGCCCAAGTCTTTACCTTGCGCTTCTGCACACTCACGAGTACAACCAGACACACCAAACTTCATCTTATGAGGAGTACGAATGCCTTTGTAACGGTTCTCGATCATCACGCCTAGGCCAACTGAATCTTGAACGCCGTAACGACACCAAGTAGAGCCGACACACGTCTTAGCCATGCGCAGTGCTTTCGCATAAGCCTGACCTGTCTCGTAACCCGCTTCGATTAGCTTCTTCCAGATTGCAGGAAGGTCATCTTTCTGTGCACCAAATAGGCCGATACGCTGTGCACCTGTGATCTTGGTGTACAGGTTGTATTCGGCGGCTACATCTGCAAGTGCTGCAAGTGCTTGTGGCGTTACTTCACCACCAGCCATACGTGGAATAACAGAGTACGTACCATCTTTTTGCATGTTACCTAGGAAGTTATCGTTGGTATCGTGCAGTTTAACCAGAGATGGCTTAAGGATGTGGTCACCCCAGCATGACGCAAGGATAGAACCAGCTAGTGGTTTACACACTTCACAGCCGTAACCTTTACCATGTTTCTCTAGCAATTCTTCAAATGATTTGATTTCGCCGATGCGTACTAGATGGAAAAGCTCTTGGCGAGAGTAAGCAAAGTGCTCACAAACGTCTGCTTTTACTTCAACGCCGGCTTTTTCAAGTTCAGCGTTTAGCACTGATGTAACAAGAGGAATACAACCGCCACAACCCGTACCAGCACCCGTTACTGCTTTGATATCACCAATCGTGTGGTGACCTTGTGCAACGGCTTCCGCGATTTTGCCTTTTGTAACATCAAAACAAGAACAGATAACCGCAGATTCTGGAAGTGCATCAGCGCCTAGGGTTGGTTTTTCTGCACCTGCGTGAGCTGGCAGAATCAATGCGTCTGGATGTTCTGGTAGGTCAATTTCATTTAGCATTAACTGTAGAAGATCGCCATAATCAGACGTATCACCGACCATTACTGCGCCAAGAAGCTTCTTGTTGTCTTCAGATACGATGAGACGCTTGTAAACTTCTTGCTCTTCGTTCTGGTAAACGTAGCTCTTACAACCAGGAGTACGGCCGTTAGCGTCACCGATAGAACCAACTTTTACACCAAGTAGTTTAAGCTTCGCTGACATATCAGCACCTTCGAACTTGCTGTCGTTACCCACAATGTGGTCAACCGCTACCGTTGCCATCTTGTAACCAGGAGCAACTAACCCGTAGAAGGTTTCATTCCAAGACGCACATTCACCGATTGCGTAGATGTTCTCATCAGAAGTCTGACAAAAATCATTGATTGCGATGCCGCCACGTGGTGCTACATCCAACTGCATGTCGCGAGCAAGCTTGTCTTGTGGACGAATACCTGCAGAGAACACAATGAAGTCTGTCTCTAGTTCAGTACCGTCTGCAAAACGCATAACGTTACGTGATTCTTTACCCTCAGGAGCGATTTCGAGTGTGTTTTTGCTCGTGTGAACCTTAACACCCATACTCTCAATCTTTTGGCGAAGTTGATTACCGCCCGCTTGGTCTAGCTGTTCTGCCATAAGCTTTGGTGCAAACTCAATAACATGAGTTTCTACGCCAAGTGCTTTCAATGCACCCGCCGCTTCAAGGCCAAGTAGACCGCCACCGATAACCACACCGATTTTGCTCTTCTTCGCACACGCTTCGATCGCTTTAAGATCTTCGATAGTACGGTAAACAAAACAGTCTTTACTTTCACGGCCCTTGATAGGTGGAACAAACGGGAATGAGCCAGTTGCCATAATCAGCTTGTCGTATTGAATTTCACGGCCAGTGCTTGAATGAACGATACGTTTCTCGCGGTTTACGTTAATGGCACGTTCACCAATTAACATATTCACACCATGCTTTTCGTAGAAACCTTCTTTAACTAGAGATAACTCGTCCGCTGTGTGGTGAGAAAAGTAAGAAGAAAGGTGGACACGGTCATAAGCGACACGTGGTTCTTCACAGAAAACAGTGATCTCATATTGAGATGCATCTGCCTTCTCGACTAAGTCTTCAATGTAACGGTGTCCTACCATACCGTTACCGATAACGACCAGCTTCAACTTGCTCATAATACTTCCTAAGGGTTAGGTTCTTATCTGAGCGCATTGTTAATTATGAAAGAAAATTAATACATGATGTAAATCAATTACAGAAATAAACTACCCTAAAGGGGTAGGAACACAAAATAACCACTTATATTTTGTAATTACTTTTCATTTTAGAGCAGTCAATTCCATTTCGTGAAATATCTCGAATTCTATAACGATATCTTTGACAATGCGCGCTTTGCTAATTTCACATTTGCAATTAGCATCCCATTAATAACAATAAATTATCAAACTAATAATTATCGATAATTTTTATTTGGATTCTGCCGCCCCTATACTTCTCTCCATCGAAACAAAACACACAACGAATTAATCAGTTTTTGGAGCGTATTATGAAAATGAATCACGTCGGTATCATGGTTGGCAACATGGACAAAGCGGTCGAGTTCTACACGAAAGCACTCGGTCTTCGTATTGTCATGAACAACACTAAAGTTATTGAAGAACGTGAAACTGCTATCGGCCGTATGTGTATCGCTGTATTTGGCGAAGGTTTTAAAGGCTTCAATATTGCGCACCTTGTGACTTCAGACGGTATTGGTGTAGAGCTGTTCGAAATGAAAGAGCGTCAAGAACGCCACGAAGTAGACTTCTCTCGCCTAGGCATCTTCCACTTCTGTCTGCAAGTATCGAAAGAGCAATTTGACACTGCGATTAAACGCGTTGAAGAGTTTGGCGGTAAGGTTCGCATGGATATTCACCGTTACCACCCAGAAGACGAACTAAAACAAGCACAAATGGTTTACCTAGAAGACCCGTTTGGTAACTTGTTCGAGTTCTACTCACACTCTTATGAAGAAACTTACGCGTCAGATTACGAATAAAGATTTTAACTAATACACACTTTCCACCAACTAAGAGGCTGCATGGTTAAAGTGACTCAAACTCCCTGCTTTAAGCATTCTTGGCAGGGAGCATCTCGTTGTAGATAGTGAGTAAAAGTGCATAGCTATTCACACTACTCACTTTCAAACCGCGTTGCTCACAAAAGCATCGATTATCATTCAAATTATGTGATCTCGATTCCGTGCTATTCTTGATTCCGCGCCTCAAATGCATACTATGGTCTGATATTCGTACTTTGGCATATAATGCAGGTAAAGGGGCATGGAGCTAGATATTTTTCATCCTTCTCGACATCTTCGTCGAGCTGTCCTTTTTTGGCTCAGTTTGCTGCTTTCATGCATGTCTGCAATTTTCAGTGTTATCAATTTGTTAGGAGGAGCGGCTCCAATAGAAACTTGGCCTCTCGCTACTTTTAGCCTTATTTCACTGTTTGTCTGCCATAACACTTATCGGCATTCTGCAGGGGCTTCCCTAACCATTAGTTATGTCTTTGCTCTCATTTCACTGGTTACTTATGCGACTTTCGTCTACCCACTTTCGTATGGGTTGTTCACCTGGGCGTGCCTGTTTCCCGTTCTGTTTTATCTTATTTTGGGTCGACGTAAAGGAACGTTAGCCACTGGAACAGGTTTCTTAACCGTTTTAATCACGGTTTCCTACAAAATCATTGAATGCAGCTTTGTTGATAGTGCACACCTAGCCATTAACTTCGCACTTACCTTCTCTTGTATCTGGCTAACCTCGCATATACTTGAGGTAAAACGTAAAACGTCAGAAGCCTCTTTGGGCCAGCTAGCCTCTCGTGACTCTTTAACGGGGGTTTATAATCGACATGCATTGGTGCATAACTTTAACCGATACCATAATGAAAGCACTAAAGTACCTTTGTCTTTGCTCATTTTAGACCTCGACTTCTTTAAGCAAGTCAATGATAGGTATGGTCATGATGTAGGTGATAAAGTTCTGGTCGAAACAGCGGCTCTACTCGATGCATTGTGCGATGAACATTTAGTCTACCGAATCGGTGGTGAAGAGTTTTGTATCGCTTTACACAACTCCGACCTGAAATATGCAACATACAAAGCAGAATTGATACGTCAAGCCATCGAACAGTATGGGTTTAGCGGTGCAGAAAATCCAATTCAACTCACCGCTAGTATTGGTGTTTATCAATGTCATCATTTCGACAGTTTGGAATCTGTTCTTAAAGCAGCAGATAAAGAATTATACAAGGCAAAACAAAACGGACGTAATCAAGTTATGGTGAGCGAGGAGCCCGTATTTTCCCCTGGCAATTAAGCCTTGCTCAGTGGCAGAGACACAAAAATAAACTTTCAGAATGATACTCCGTAATTTTTATGCTAGCTTCACCTATATGTGCTCTGCAATAAAGATATGAATGGACCCTTTAGCTTTTAATATCAATTCGACCTATGGTGTTGTCATCCACCGTAACTTTAAGCCTCTCTATGTGGACGATAAATACGCCCACATTTTTGGCTATGAATCAGGTCAGCAAATTATGGAGCTCGATTCCCTATTTGAAATAATCGACCCTAATTCACATCAATCGGCGCAACAAGTCTACGATGGCATTATGTCAGGAGCAATGCAGCCAGGCGTTCGTTCGTACGTTAACAAAGACTCTACTAAACGCACTTTTACTGTACTCACGGTTGAGCATGTCGTTGAATTTGAAGGAGAGCCGGCACTTCAAATCACTGTTATTGATATGTCCACACTAGATAAAGCAAACCAGCGCGTTAGAGACAATGAGCGCCAATACCGAGAATTGATTGCCAATTCCTATCAAGGGATCATTGTTCATCGAAACTTCAAACCATTAATGGTGAACAAAGCTTTCGTATCAATGACAAAAGCCGACTCAATACAAATTGTCCTTTCTCAGTCTGACTTTTTCCAATTGATACCTGAAACTCGACGTCTTCAGGCTCAAGAAAAATATCGCAAACTGATTTCAGGCGAGCTCAAAGGCTTTAGTTCCGAGGTTGAGAACGAATGTTACGATGGGGTGAGTCGCGTTTTTCAACTGTATGAAAACTGTATTCAATGGGATGGAGAACCAGCGGTCCAATCTGTCATGGTCGACATCACTGAAAAATACCATTTACAGCAAAAACTTGCTTTCCAAGCCAAACACGATGACCTAACCGGCGCTCTAAAACGCAATGCGATTTACCATTACCTTGATCAGTTAGCAAAGCCTTTAAAATCGCTGTCAGTACTCATGATTGATATTGACGACTTCAAAACGATAAACGACCAGCATGGTCATTTAGTCGGTGACCAAGTGATCTTACACGTGGCATCACTATGCCAGAATATATTTGGTGATACTGGTGCGATAGGCCGCTGGGGAGGAGAGGAATTTATTGTATTACTACCAAATACCCCACTTAAAGACAGCATTGACCTAGCAGAGAACCTTATCCTTTCGATGGCAAGTTATGACTTTCAAACTGAGGGGGCTACTTTTCATGTCACACTAAGTGCTGGTTTATCTCATCAAACCCAAATGGACTTTCGTAAACAAGTTAAAGAAGCTGATACATATCTCTACAAAGCAAAAGCGCAAGGGAAAAACCAGGTTATCTATGCTGACAAAGGCAATTTATTTGGCTCGCTCATTTAAGGTTGGTCTTCTTCGAAAACAACATTGTAGTTCTCGGTATATGTACAATGAGGCTGTCTACTACAAGTAAAGAATCGACGGCCTTTATGCTCACCTTGGCTAGCGATTTTTATCACCATTGGGCTACCACAGCGTTTACAAAAACGAACTTCTTTTTCTGGTTCAATCAGGTCGATATGGGCTGCCAATAAGCGTCTTAACCTTCCTACTTGATAACTGTGCTTAATGCTCGCACCAATCAGTGGGATAGAAGCTGATTTACAGACATGCATCAATAGCTTCTGTCGCTCAATTTTTCCTTTGTCGAGCTCTTTTCCATTATCAAGCTCGACCACAACTCTAGGCTGAAGAGTACGTGGATCACACACAACAAAATCAAAGTAGCTCTTCGAAATACGGTTATTCGCAATAAACCATTGTTTTTTGTTGGTCGCCATTGGGGTTATAGCGCTACTCATCGAAACTTTGGCAAGCACAACACCATGCTGTCCTACAGCGGTAATTAGGGCATTGTAGAAGGCTGATTCCTGCATGTTTAGCAGAGGGCCCTTCTTTTTATACGCACTATCCTTAAGTTCATCTTGTTTTAAATAGCGTTGTTGAACCACGACAAAGAATACCACTAGTATGGCTACAACAATAAAAACACTTTCCATTCGAAACTCGCTACTCTAAACAAGGACTCATTACTTTATTATTATATTTTATACGGTTACAGCAACGACCTGCTAGTTATTTTGCGATATCGACGCAGGCATATTTAAACGAATCAAAACCCGCTCTGCCGGATTAACAAGATCAAACGTTGAGCTCCAGTGCTTTTCGACCAACTCATCAATCAAGCCCGAGTTTCTCGCTGCAACTAATGCCTGTTCGATTATCGGTTGGTAGTGTTTGTATTTAGAAGACAAGTAAAAGTAGAAATCTCGGTCATATTGAATCATCAATTGCTGCTCAATTGCCAAATTTGGATTCATCTCGGCTTCTGCAACGATCTCATTGAGACCTCTCGGGAAGTAGTTGACGGCACCATCGGGTGACAGGCGTTGATACAATGAACGCCACTCACCGTCTGCTAAATACACTGGCAAATTGTTGGCTTCCCATACATCAACATCGAACCAATTAATGCCTAAACCCGCGACTAACCCTGAATGTCGAAGGTCATTTAAGTTACCAATTTTATCAAACTGAGGTTGTAGCGAAGGAGGAATGAGCAATATTCGCTTGCCAATTAGGCCGTTGGTTAATGCTACCGGCACTGAAACAAAGCGTCTGTTCCTATCTTCCGTGGGCAACAACCAAGTTAAGGTTAGCGCTCCCGACTCTACCATTTTGACGACACGTTTTTGGGGTATGTGCTCACTTGGTGAGGAAATCGCTACGCTGTAACCTTGCGCTGATAATGCTTCATAGAGCAACTCATGAAAAAACACATGCCCACCATCAACTTGAGACGGTAAACTTAAAGTGATCTTTTCGCTTGCTAGTGTTTGACCCGTAAATAGTATTGCTACTAATACCCAAAGCCTCATATACCCCCCTTCTAAAAATACTTTTCTAATATCGTTTCATAGACCGACTTTTGACTATCACGTTGTTGTTTTACCGAGTCTAACCCTACTTGAAGCTGATTAATTAATTCATCGTCTACCGCTTGATTAAATGCATAGTAAAGCTCGCCCTCTCTGAGAACATAAACGACCTCAAGTTCATCACTCTCAAGCTGCTCTTTTTTCAACCACCAACGCGCAACGTTTTCCTCATAAGCCCAAACGTCTATGCGATCCTTAGCGAACTGTTTCGCCAATGTTTGAGGGACAGAGCTTTCAATCATAGAGTCTCTAGGAACGCCAAGCGTCAAAAGTAACTGCTCTCCAACATCATCTCGGATAACTCCAATACGATACTTAGCAATTTGCATCGGGTGAGTAATCTCAATATCACGACTTCGCTTGGCTAAAATAACAATGCGTGTTGTACTAATCGGACCCGCCCATTTAAATAATTCTTCGCGTGACTCTGTACGAGTGGTAGAAAACAACACGGTATCGGGCCGAATTAGAGTCGAACGATAGGCCCTTGGCCAAGGCTGTAAAGATATGTTTGAGACTGAAAGTTCACTACCCGAAACTTTTGACGCCTCAATGAGTAAATCGACGGCCAAACCAGTGACAGTGTCACCCTCTTTGTAATTATAAGGTGGGTAATCTTCAGTTAAGTACTGAAGTTGATTGAGTTGAGTGGCCTGCGAAGTTCCAAATAAAAGCCAACTCAGGCTCAATATCAGTATAATATTTCGCATAGGCTACCTCTAAAATGATGGGCCTTCTTTTACTTTAGAGGTGGTTCTGCGCTACGTCTAGAATTGAGGGGAGCAATTAGTGATTCATAGTTTAACCATGGATCGTTTATAACAACGTTCCGGTCTTCCTACTGAACCATAATTTAGGTCTGCTTCAAGCTCACCAGTACTGATCAAATATTCAAGATATCTACGTGCCGTTGTCCTACTCGCCCCTATTTTTTCACCGGCTTCATCAGCAGTTAAGCTTATCGGATCCACAAAAAGAGCTTTTATTTTGTCGAGTGTTACGCCATCAATACCTTTAGGCAGCCGATTTACTGTTGGCTCAGATAAAGCGGGCGATTGAAGCATCTTATCGACAATTGTCTGATCTAAATCGCTCGCATGATTAAGCTGATGTTTTTGCTCTAGATATTTGCTTAATGCAGATTCTAAACGAGGAAACATCACAGGCTTAAGCAAATAATCAACAACCCCACCGCGCATCGCTTGCTGGAGGGTTTCAACATCACGAGCAGCTGTAATTAGGATGACATCACAGCTCAGATTTTCTCGTCGTAACTCGTTAAGAACATCTAAACCAGAGCCGTCGGGTAAGTGAACATCAAGAAGGATAAGGTCAGGTTTCAATATTTCTAATTGAATATTGGCTTCCATTTTACTGGTAGAAATGCCAATAACTTCATAGTTTCCCATCTGCTCTAGATATTTTTGATGTAACTGCGCGATAGCAATATCATCTTCAATGATCATGACTTTTGTTTTCATGGTCATACTAAATCTTCCTTGGGTAAATAGACGGTCATCCTAGCTCCATTCTCCTTATTGTTTACCATTTCTAATTCACCTTGATAGCGTATGGCTAGTTCATTGACTAAGTATAAGCCTACGCCTCTTGTATGTTGGTCTTTCGTTGACACGCCGCGCTTAACTAACGCTTCAATACTCATTTCTTGTGGTAAACCACATCCTTGATCTATCACTTCTAAGATTACTTCATTTCCATAGTCACTAATTGATACCTCGATACGGCGACGAGATTGCGCAAAACTTGCATCAATAGACATCGCTTCTCGCGTAGCGTCGAAAGCATTGTCAACCAAGTTACCAAGTATCGTAACCACATCTTCGGCATTAATACGAGCCGGAAGAGGACTCAGCCTGGAGCCCTCTTCGACCACAAGCTCCAATCCCAATTCACGCGCACGCTCAGTTTTACCGAGCAACATTCCAGCAACCAAGGGCTCTTTGACTGTTTCACGCAAAAATTCTATAAGCGCTTGATAATGAGCGGTTTCTTGACCAATTAAGTTCTGTACTGCATCGAGCTCACCCATCTGAACCATGCCACTAATGGTATTTAATTTATTTCTGTGTTCATGAGTCTGTGAACGAAGTAAGTCAGCGTACTCTTTGGTTTTCGCTAACTGCTCAGTTAATTCTGTTAAATCGTCTTTTAGGCGAAAGCTCGATACAGCACCGACAACTTTACCATCCACAATAATTGGACTTCGGTTGGCAATTAGCCGCTTTTTATTGAGGTACAAGTTGATGTCGTTGTCGGTCCTAGCGGTCTGGAGTACCGTTTGCAAATCACTATCAGGTAACACTTCACTCAATGGTCTATTAATAGATTCGGCTTTGTCTATCTCTAGGATTTGGCAAGCACTACGATTGATCGACCGCAAACGTCCTTCACCATCGATACTCAGTATTCCTTCTTTCAAAGTTTCTAACGTTACATCAAGCTCAACATACAACCGACCAATTTCTTCTGGCTCAAAGCCCAATATCGCTTTTTGGAATCGACGAGAAGCATAGCTAGAAAGTACAGCATTGGCAGCGACCACGGCCAATGCCATTAAAATAAGATAGATCAGGAAAGGCTCAATTCTGTCTTGTAAGCGATCAAGTAGATATCCGACAGACACTACGCCGATAATCTTCCCTTGATCGTCAAATACGGCGGCTTTACCGCGCACTGAATAACCAAGCGATCCCTTAGCGGTAGAGATATAGGCTTCACCATCCACCAACGCTCGTTTATTGTCTCCCCCTTTCATCGGCAAGCCGATACGCTCATCAACCGGATGAACAAGCCTCACCCCGTCTTTATCACCAATAACAATAAAGGCAGCACCAATGAGCTCTGTGAGGTGACGGTAGCGAAGCTGAAGGTCTGGAGTGACACCAGTTTCAATCGTTTCAATGACATAGGGAGATTTAGATAAAAAAGAGGCCACGCCAAGCGCTTTCATTCCCATTTCTTCCTCTTGGGAATGCTTAACGTAGATAAAACCCGCGGCCACCAGCAACAATAGCTCTATCAACCCGGATAAAGTCATGATAATCAGCATCCTTTTTCGGAAACTGATACTACTCCATTTCATAGCCTCTCCTTTTCACTTAAATAGGCTATCACCGTTATTCGATCCCTCCGAGCTTCAGCACCTGAATTTGTGAATGAAGTGTGTATATAATTGGTAATTATTATCTTTTTTATAACTAATAACGCTTGGTCCGCTTACAAACCAAACAGCTGGTTAAAAGGGCAACATTTCTTGATTTCAATCAATCTTTTTTTAGGTTATTTTTTGCGCTAAATACGCAATCCTCTTGTATAATTATTAAGCGCTCCAAAAGCGCGCAACGTCTTGGTCTTGCAGCGAGAAATAACATAATAAAAAATGCTGCGATTTTTGAGGGAAAAGAAATGAAAAGGGATGTATTTGGGATTTGCCTTTCGCGTAATATGCTGTCTAGTAACCTGTCAGGCACTTTTACCCATGTTAGGGCTTATGCACGAACGAACCGTGGTGAAGATGCGAAGGTAATGCATGCTTTTCCGCAACTTTCTGGAAAAGAAATACTGGCGAATATGGAGTCTTCGCGCTCGCTGTTGTGGCGCGCTGAGTTTGCTTGCTTAGAGCAAAAGTGATTGAGTTAGTAATTCACCGTAAAAAGAGGGTAGCTCAACTACCCTCTTTTTTATTGCTCATCGGGCTAGAATCTGCCCTTGCTTGTTTCTTTAAATTGGTCAGATATTCCACCCAACTTTGAGTGTTCGTTGTAGATTTTAATTTGTCTGCACGAAGCGCATAACTCAACGCAGCATCATTTTTCTCTAACTTGTGGGCAATCTGTGCTCGCAACAACAATACTTCGGAATCTTGAACGGGGACTTTATTGATGGTCTGTAAAGCTTTAGAGAACTGACGTTGCTGCATATATATTCTAACAACCGTCATGTAATATTGAGAATCTTGCTCAGCCACTTGTAACCACAGCGCTACCGATTTATCCCACTCTCTTGCACGCTCCCATAGAGTCGCTAACAGTACAAGTTGCTCAACAGATAGCTCTGAGTGATCTAACTGTTCAATTTCAACGGCAGCTTGTGCAGGAACGCCATGCTTCGCAAGCAACTGAGAGTACAACCGAGACTCTTCGTCACTCAAAGAATACTGATGCTTAGCTACCGAAAGCGTCGTCAAAGCTGAGCGTGTTTTTCCTTGTTTAAGTTGTACACTCACAAGCTGCTTCCACCAGAGAGAATTTTCTGGCTCAAGAACTAACAATGCTTGCAGTGATTTTTCTGCGCGTGGCCATTGATGTAACTTAAGTTGTGCAGATACTCGAATAGTCAAAACTTCAACTCGCTCACTGGTCGTTTTGGGCTGTGTGTTAGAGGCGGCAATTAAAGCATGCTTCCAATCCATTAGTTGATAGTGAGTTTTGGCCACTTTGAGCCATAGGCGATTCAATTCTTCGCCTTCCGAAGCCGTTTTAATCAAAGAGTAATAGAGGTCATTAGCAAGTTGATACGTCGATTGATTGAAATAGAGATCCGCTAGCATAAGCTGCGTTTCACGTAACAGCTTTGGTTGCAACCCCTTACTCGAAATCGCCAAACGGAGTGAACGAATAGCTTGTTCAGCTTGACCTTCTTGCCAGTAGTAAACACCTAAGCTACGCGCTACCATCGATTGATCGTAGCTTCGATTGCTTTCAACCTCCATCAACAGGTTAATCGCCTGAGTCAGATCGCCGTCAGCGTGCAACTGTTGCGCTTGGTGAAGCTTCTGGGCGGTATATCGCGTAAGTTCAGCCGCGTAGGTTAAATTGGAAAAAACGGTTGCTATCAATAACAGATGTTTCATCATTTGGGGTACTTAAACTCTAACTTAACCGTTTGACCCATATGGGACACCGCCACCCCTTGCTCAATACGAGCTTGGTAGCGCCATTGTTTAAGAGCCTTAAGTGCTTCTCGCTCAAACAATCGCTTGGGCTTGGCTTCTATCACTTCTAGATCACGGGGAATCCCTTGCTCATCAATATTAAACCGAACAATCACGTAACCTTGAGCACGGCGTTGTTTGGCTTTCGCTGGGTAATTGGGGTCAACTCGATACACAGGCGTCGCTTGGTACGAAAATGGCACTTCACCCAACGAGACAGTGCTGACTGAAAGAGGTCCAATACTTACATTCACTTCACTAACCGCCATTAAAAATGCCTCGGAGGAGGATTCTAAACTCGCATCAACAGTCGACGATTTAGGAAGAGCGGCAGATGGCGCTTTCGGAGTATCAGGAGGTTCTGGTAAAAACCTCGAACGACGGACATGCGTTTGCTCTTGCTCCATCACGACAAAGTCTACCGCACGTAGGACATGAGTCGAACGACCTTCGTTGATTGCAGGGGTAACTAAACTTGCCATTAACAGCAAAACCAGCCCTGCCATGACTACCGCCAGTGGGATCGCCACCAAAACCCTACGCATTAACGTTTCTCTGTCGCTAACGCGATCTTTTCAACACCCGCACTTTTCGCTGCATCCATCACTTTAACAACAACACCATTGTAAGCTCGTTCATCCGCTTGGATGACTAAAGCGCTATCAGGCTTGTCCAGTAGCAGCAATTCGATACTCGCTTGGACACGTTCTACATCAACAATGCGCTTATCAATAAAGATCTCGTTGTTGTCAGTTATTGCAATAAATATTCCCGCATCTTTTTGGCTAACACTTTGCGTGGCTTGTGGTCTGTTCACTTCAATACCAGATTCTCTGACAAACGAACTGGTTACGATAAAGAAAATCAGCATGATAAAGACAATATCAAGCATGGGCGTCAAATCTACTTGAGCTTCATCGTGCTTATGGCTACGTCTACCTAACCTCATACTTCACTCCTCAAACCCTGCTCCAACTGAAAACAGTACTTGTTGCATAGTTTTACCAACCTAGAATGTATAAACATACCGATCAACGCGGCCACCATTCCTGCCATTGTTGGTATTGTCGCCAGAGCAATGCCTGATGCCATCAATTTAGGATCGCCATTCCCTTGTTCCGCCATAACATCAAACACTGAGATCATTCCGGTAACCGTTCCAAGTAATCCGAGCATTGGGCACAATGAAACGAGTACTTTTATAACCGATACGTTTCTGAACAGCGCAATCTTCGCTTCAGACAGCCACCCATCTCGAATAGCATGAGCATGCCAAGATGTTCTCTCTCCTCGCTCTTGCCAACTAGAAAACCACTTTGCTTTCTGTTCAGGGAACTCCCAAACCAGAAACAATACTCTTTCAATCACTAATATCCAAAACAGACAGATAAGAACAAACAAGCACCAAAGTATGATGCCTCCTTGGTGCATGAAGTCAGCTATGCTCGTCATATAGGGCAAACCAGAAATTGCTTCCCCCAATGACGTTAGCCAATTATTCATGACGCTACCGCTCTTTGATCAAAGCCCATCGCCTGCTCTGCTTGTTCCGCCACTAAGGCAATACCTTGCTTCTCCAGTAGGTTTCTTAAATTCTCTGACTGTGTTGATAGTACGTTGTGTGCCAATAGCAAAGGCATAGCTGCAACCAGTCCCATCACTGTTGTAACTAATGCCATCGAGATACCACCAGCCATCATTTTAGCGTCGCCACTTCCAAACAAAGTGATCACTTGGAAAGTTTCAATCATACCTGTTACCGTGCCTAGAAGGCCTAGCATAGGTGCTAACGCCGCAAGCAGCTTGAGCATTGATAGACCTTTTTCAAGCTTTGCTTGCTCATCAAGGATCACTTCCAGCAAGCGCAGTTCGAGTGCTTCAACCGTTCTATTAGGCTGAGAAGAATAGACTGACAGCACCCTACCCAAAGGGTTGTCACTTGGTCGATCCGGTTGCCGTAATTGGGCAGAGATTTGACGTTGAGTTTTCCATAAAACACCCCCTCTCACCAGAGCGATAATCAAACCAATACTGAGTATGGCGAGAATGATGCCCCCTACAACACCGCCCGCTTTTATCCTATCCATTAGAGCGGGAGTAAGCGTTAACTGAGTAAGAAGCTGACCACGTGTGGGATCAATGACGACTGTCTTTACCGGGTTCGCTTGCTCACTACTTAGCATAGAAAGCGTCGCGCCGCCCGAAGGCTGAATGCCAAAGGAACGAGCTTGTTGCAACTGCCCATCCCAGTCGAGATAACCACCGTTATCAACCAAAGCAATGGAGCCGATTTTTAGCGCCTGCTTAACACCGACCATGCCATCGCCTGCAACCACATCTACCGCGACAGCCTGCAGCAAAGCGCTTTGCTCTATCTGCTGTTCAAAACCAAGCCAAAGTTGCGTTATCTGTTCCAAGTTTGGCTGCGAATCAGATTCAAGCAATTGGTCTAGGTCAGCAATCACATCGGCCTGACCTGCACCACTCAATGTACTTTTTAGTTCATTACTTAGCTCTTTTGCTTGTTGGCGAGCCACCCCAAAGACTTCACCAAGACTTCCACTTTCTAGAGTTAACTCTTGTTCAAGAGCCGAAAGGCGTTTCTCATTGCGGCTAAACGATTCACTCAACGCTTTGTTCGTCTCGGTAAGGCGACGCTTTTCAGCCTCTAGCTGTCGTTTGAGCGAGGTAAGCTCCTTCTCTTGCTGTGCAAACCTAGCTTCTCGCGCTTTTTGTTGTTCAAGTTGAGCGACTTGTTCAGTTTTGACTTTTTCGACAAGGCCCCCATCGGCCCAACAGTTGAATGAGAGGACCATCATCACGCTGGCAAAATATGCACGTAATCTCATTGCTGTCCCTCCAATTGCTTTAATTGGATAGGTAAACGGAGTAGCTCTGGGGCAACGGTTTTATTCGCGACATCGAATGCTAAACGTAGATCGGTATAATCCTTAGGCTCAACCCCAATCCAGCGCTCTCCAATCAAATCCCATTGCCAATACTCTTTACCATCAATACTCCTGGCAACTAAACTCACGCGACCTAAATGGAGTGCATCAACCTCACGTTCTTGACCATTAATCACCACTCGCTCTTTGTAGCTACCTAGCTTGGTGCCGTAGTCCACTTCAATCAGGTAAGCGTCAAGAATTAAGCGAAACTTTTCTGCATCACTAACATCAGCACGGCTCATTAAACGCTCTAATTCAGACACTCGCTTATCTCGTTGAGAACGTTTTATCGGCAATCCTTGTTCCGTAAGACGCTTTAAGCCATCAATCATGTGATACATCAATGGCACAATACCTTGTCTCGTTTGCTCAATATCGGTTAACTGCTGCTTAAAGCTCTCTTCTTCTTTTGTTTGGCTCGCAATAAGAGACTGCAGATGGCCTTGATACAGCTCTAAGTCTCGAATTTCTGCGTTCAACTGTTCTATATCTTGTCGTAATTGCTGCGCACGATCGTCACTGGCATCAATTTTCTTTTGACTTAAAATAGCGCGATGGATCGCCTCATTTTCTAACGAAATTGCTTGGTCGACACTTGATGCGACTGTACTCGTGGATAAGCATATCGTGAATGCAAAAGTAGCAATGTGGCTGGGTTTCATCTGCTCGCTTCAGTTTTGATGGCCAAAGCCATGGAATGGTGTCCACACATAGTAAAGAGATTGCGCCAAAGTTCAACTTTGCTAGATATCCTAAAGGAACAAAGCTAAAGTTAATGAGGCTAAAATAACTTACTGAAAACTATGAAAAGATACCTTTTGTCCATTGCTTGTGCTTTTCTAACTGCTTGTACAGCGATTCCCGAGAAAATTGAACCCATCAAGAACTTTGATACCAACCGCTACCTTGGTACTTGGTACGAAATCGCTCGACTGGATCATAGTTTTGAACGGGGTCTAAGTAATGTATCTGCCACCTACTCATTTAACGACGATGGCTCCATTCAAGTCATCAATCGCGGTTGGAATGAAGAGGAGCAAAGTTGGAGCGAAGCACTTGGGAAAGCCAAGTTTGTGCAAGACCCGAGTATTGGGCACTTAAAAGTCTCATTCTTTGGGCCATTTTATAGTAGCTACGTCATTTTCTATTTAGAGCCTGATTATTCAACTGCGCTTGTTTCCGGTTACAACAATGATTACTTTTGGATTCTTTCTCGTCATACAAAAGTACCTGATTACAAACTTAAGAAATACCTGAGAATCGCCCAACAAGCGGGATTTGATACCCAATCATTGCTTTTTCCGTTTACTCCGCCCCAAGTGAAAGATCGTTCTGAGTAAACTATTGAGCTGAATTTTGGTAACTCGCCAGTGTGTCGAAGGGGCTCGAGGTGTCGTTTCAATCAAATATTGATAACTCACCAAATCAAACTCTACCTCTCCTCCATGGGCGACAAGTAAACGTGATGGAGCCATATCAAAAACCCTCTTCACTGATGTTCGGTATTTATTAGGGTGAAAGATTGGGAATGGTGAAATGAGTCTCTGCTTCACTTCAACCATAAGGTCTGCGACGTAAAGCACATCTTGCTTAGCTTGATAAAGAGAGAGATCTCTATCGGTATGCCCTGGCGTTTCTAGTACCTGCCAATCTTCAAACCCTGGGATTAGGTCACCATCATTGACTTTTACATCGGGAAACAAATAACGCGAGTACCAAAGGTTTTTTCTTGGTTTACGCTTTCTCTTAGCTACCCACGCAGCAAGAGCAACATCGGTAAGGTGCATCAGGAAGCCGTCTAGTCCGGAATACCATTGAGCATCACAGTTGGCGGAAACAAGTTTACATCCAGTACGTTGTCGTAAGCGATTCGCCCCACCAGCATGATCGGGATGCATGTGGGTAATGACGACAACCTTAAGATCGGTTAGCGGCCTTTGGAGTCGATGAGTAATAAAACGCTCGACGTATTCGACATCTGCTCGACTTGCCCCATCAAGCAGCATCAATTTATCAGGATATTCGGCTATATACATAGTCTGTATATAGCCGTCGATAGCGTGAATTTTCATAAGTTAGATTTAACAAATTTATTACATTACCAATCTAACCTTCCACCGCCAAAAGAAAAAGAGTAAAAGCTCTAAGTTGTGAGTTAAGAGCGTTGATCGCTTTTATACTTGGGGATGCATATCAACCATATGATGCAACATTATTTAACCAAGCCTGTTTTTTCAGCGACTTGACTGACAACATCATCAACATTACCTGCAATTTGCATCAAGGTTGTCATCTCTTCTGATGTGAATGGGTGACTTAACACCGCTTCCGCACCACTCTTTCCAATCACGGTTGGCACACTCAGCACAACGTTATTCAGCCCATACTCACCATCCAACAGGGTTGCGACGGGTAGAACAGAACGCTCGTTGATCTTAATTGCCTGAATGATTCTAAACACACTCGCAGCAATGCCATGAGTCGTATTTTGCTTACGTTTGAAAATCTCATAACCAGCCTGTTTGACCGATTCAAGTAATTCGTCGGCACAGATACGTTCCATATGATGAGTGTCGCAATAGTAATCGGCAGGTTGCCCTGCAATCGATATTAGACTCTTTGGGGTAAAACAGTTGCTGCCATGCTCCCCTAATACATAGCCAAATACGTTTTTAGGGTCCAAATTCACTCGACTAGCGACGATACTCATCAAACGAGCGGTATCGATGACGCATCCACTACTGATCACCTTAGAGCGAGGGAATTTTGTGTTGGTAGCAATAAAATGAGCAACAATATCACAAGGGTTCGACACTACGATCAAGATTGCATTTGGCGCGACACGCTCCACTTCTTTGGCAATCTCAACACCAATGCGACTATTGATTTCAGCAAGATCGATGCGCGTCTGTCCTTGTTGAATTTGCGCGCCTGCAGTAATGACTACAATATCTGCGCTAATTAGACTCAAGTAATCATCAGTGGCAACGAGATGGGTATTTTTTGAAAACGTAAGCGCTGAGGTATGACGGAAATCAAACACCTCTCCTTCTGCGCGTTCTAGATTTTTATCCAGTAGTACTAGCTCACTAACGCTACCCAATGTAAGTAGATAGTTACACACGCCTACACCGACTGCGCCAGCGCCAATAACACCAATCTTCATGCGTTCATCCCTGTATTTATTTAACGACTTAATTACTAATATTCATGTCAATTATAGCAATTTAATTTTGCCTTCTAAATAAATATCGAACGATCTTGCTAATGTTGAATTAACTACTAGCGTCGAATTCTAATTAGCTTTCCGTCAGTACGGTAGAAGATAAGTGCGAAAAGAATCAAGCCACAACCAATAACCTTATTAGTTGAAAGCTGCTCACCATACCAAAGGATACTGAGTATCACTGTCCAAATGGGCTCCAATAGCATGATGAGTGCCGCATTGCCTGGATTACATCCTTTCTGCCCTAATGTTTGCATCACATAGCGAAGACTCGTCGCCAGAATGGCACTCGCAGCAAACCAACCCCATATCGAAGAATCAATACTTGTTGGAACGCTTTCTAACAATGCTGACGTAATCAACGCGATTAAGCCAGTTACAAACAATTGGATACACGTGAGCAGTAAAATTGGTAGCTTTTGCGCAAGCTTGCTATTGATGTTGAAGTGAAGAGCCAACATGCACGCATTAGCCAAAAACCATATTTGACCAGGCGCACTGTTCCAACCGCCTTTCAACGAAAGAAAAGCAAGGCCAGAAACAGCGATTGGCATTGCAAACCAAAACGCGCGTTTAGGGCGTTCCTTGAATAATACCCAAGCCACGATGGGAACAATAATCATCGATAAACTGACTATAAACGCCCCCTCTCCTAGCGTATCACTAATTGAAATAGCGTATACCCAAGCGAGCAATGCGAAGGCGAGCACTACACCACCACCTAATGCTTGACTAAGCTGAGTGAGCGTTAATTGTCTAAATGACTTATAGCACAGCGGCAATAAACAAATCGCAGCGACTAAAAATCGCAGACCGATAAACCCAAAAGGTGGTAAGCCTTGAATGGTTTCTTTAGAAAAGATCCAACCTAATCCAGCCAACATTGTCGTGGCGATCAGGATCCATGCAGCTTTACGTTCAGCGTTCAATATTAAATCTCTATAAGTATGTTTTTATAATATTGTTGTTTGCCGATAGTGGCAGATTTTTCTAGTGACAACCACCATTTAGAGCTAATCTAATCACCTATTATCTCGTATGATGTGAGACCCATGATTATAGTCGGACACCGCGGCATCGCGGGACACCAGCCAGAAAATACACGAGCCAGCATTGAAGCCGCTATCGAGTTGGGGCTAGAGTGGATTGAAGTCGATATTCAACCTAGCAAAGACGATGTTCTCGTTGTTTGCCATGACCATACCGTAGACCGTTGTAGTAATGGCATTGGGCGAGTCGATCAACTCTCGCTTGCAGAGCTAAAGCAACTAAATTTTGCGCATAATTACCCCACATGTAGTCATCAACCCATAATGACACTTCAAGAGTTGTTAGTGCTCGCAACTGAACATTCCGTCAGCCTCAACTTAGAGGTCAAAATTGACCGGCACGACCCTGAGCGTGTGACCCAGTTGGTCGCTAAGGAGTTAGAACGGAGTCAAATGCCCAAAGAAAAGATTCTGTTTTCGAGTTTTAACCACCAAGTGATTCGTCATCTTCGTAAACAGTTTCCTGTCCATGCGATCGCAGTTCTATCAGAGCGGCTAAGAAAAAAAGATCGCCAGTTGCTAGAAGAAGCTCAAGCTGTTGGCTGTAATTTAAACTATCTATGGACAAGTAAAAGACAAGTCGCCTCTTTGCAAAAACTTGGCTTTAAGGTTTGGTGCTATACAGTGAACAACCCAAATCGTTTGAAGCATCTGAATAACCTTGATGGCATCTTTAGCGATTATCCCGATCGCTTCTTATAGTCTCCACCCAGTGTTTATACAGTACTTTTCACAAACCACTGTATAAACACCTGTGCTGCTGCTCACAATTTCTAATACTAAGCCAACATTAACACCAAGAAACAAACCCCATAATATCAAAAACTTACACCAAAACTCTGGTAATTCATCTCTATTTTTTGCTTAAAAAGACAACAAAAAGACTTGATCACTAATTACAAACAAACTACTGTATAAGCATACAGCATGTATGGAAGGACAGTATTATGATTCAGTTTCAAACTCAAAATCGCTCAGTTTCTAAATTCAACGTTCTGGCTCAACCAACGCAACCGATGAACATTGATGATGCAACCCTTTACCGCTTAGCTGGTCTATCGAATCAGAAGCAGTGGATTTTGTTTACCGCTGAATGCCCTCGTCCTGACTTTGAGCAGTTCGCTTCATACAACGTTAGCTGTAAGAAGATCATTCAAATGAAAGCGTCTCAGACTCAATCTGAGGTCGAAATTGTTACTAAAGCAATAAAATCTGGCAATGCTAGTGCTGTTGTAGCTTCGACAAGTATCTCAGAACTCGATCAAGCGCTGCTTAGCGACCTAGCAACACAGTTTCAGTGTGCAGTCTTCTTTGTTGAGGGCAGATCATTCCAGTACCATTAATAAGCTCAACAATAACACTGTCTTTGGCCCCTCTCACTCGAGGGGCTTTTTATTTTTAATCCAGATATATCCCACCACACGAAACTTTTAAAGCAAACGTTTGCTTTTTATCTGGAAGCCTAGATTAGTTCTGGTATTATGCTCTGCAAATCGAAAGCAAATTACGTCTTTCACCCATTTTTGACAAAGATAGGAATGTCTAAATGAGTCTCGCAGATCAAGTTCTCGCCGTTAATGACGATCTTCCCATTCGCACGAATAAACCAGTCCACAGCGGAAAGGTTCGCTCGGTATACTGGTTAACTGAAGAAGACAGCAAGCGCCTTATTCAAGAAAAAGGCTATGATGTTGCTCCTGATGCCCCACTTGCAATCATGGTTATCAGTGACCGTATTTCGGCGTTTGACTGTATCTGGCATGCTGAAGGAGGTTTGCAAGGTGTACCAGGAAAAGGGGCCGCCTTGAATGCGATCTCTAATCACTGGTTTAGCCTATTTAAAGAAAATGGTTTGGCAGAAAGCCATATTCTGGACATTCCACATCCTCTGGTTTGGATCGTCCAGAAAGCAAAGCCAATTATGATCGAAGCGATTTGCCGCAAGTACATCACAGGTTCAATGTGGCGAGCTTACGAGAAAGGTGAACGCGAATTCTGCGGTATCGAATTACCAGAAGGCTTGGAAAGAGATAAAGCTCTCCCTGAACTTCTAATGACACCATCGACTAAAGGGATTCTCAAAGGTATTCCAGGAGTTCCAGAGGCAGACGACGTTAACATCACACGTAAAAACATTGAAGACAACTTCTCTGCATTTAATTTCTCGAAACAAGAAGACATCGCACTATATGAGAAGCTGCTTAACGATGGCTTTAGCGTGATTAGTGATGCGCTAGCGAAAGTAGAACAAATATTTGTTGATACCAAATTTGAATTTGGTTACGTAAGTGATGCGTCCGGCCACGAGAAGCTGATTTATATGGATGAAGTAGGCACCCCTGACTCTTCTCGTATTTGGGATATGAAAGAATATCAAGCGGGGAATATCGTCGAGAATTCTAAAGAAGGGTTCCGTCAATTCTTGCTAAACCACTTCCCTGATCCAGATATTTTGCTTAATAAAGAGCGTATGCCTGAGCGTGAAGCTTTAGCTCGTGATAACGCGCTACCACTTCAAGCATTAATGGACATCTCGACTACTTATACGGGTATTGCTGAGAAAATTACGGGCCAGCCAATTCATCTTAGCGATAATCCGAAGCAAGAGATTATCGACATTCTAGGCTCACAATATGGGTTGATTGACTAAGTACCCTTAAACGCCCTCTACTAGAGGGCGTTTTCATGTTTGTAAAACAGAACACCCTCGTTTGCTACCCTCTCAACTCACTTTCCCTCTTCTCCCTTTGTCAAAGATGCTATAGGTATACCGAGGTTCTTTGATTGCCCTCCATTACTTTCTATATTGGTTAACTTGGTAAGTTGAATTCTCGCGCGTTAATAACTGTCGTCAGCACTAATCATAGATATAATATCATCACCCAAGATTCGACAGTGTTTCACCATGGATTTTATAGCTCTATCCCGTATCAGCTTAAAGCATTTAACGGTTCTTCATGTGATGCTCTCAACCAATAGCGTAACTAGAACGGCAGATTACTTATGCGTGACCCCTTCTAGCGTTAGTAAAACCCTTTCTCAACTCAGAGAGCAGCTTAAAGATGAACTGTTTTATAGAGAAGGCAGCTTGCTATTGCCAACTTCGTACGCGTTAAGCATTGCTCCACAGATACACGGTATTTTGCAAAGTATGAACGGTATTCTTCACCAAGGAGAGTTCAACCCAAGAACGTATAGAGGCTCGATAGCTCTATCCATGCGCGAGAGCACTTTTGAACTATTTGCCGATAAAATTGATCAAATTTCGCAGCAATTGGAATCGGCGAAACCAATTCAACTTTACGCCAAAGAACAGATGAATTTTGATGCCTTAAGTCGCGGACAAGTCGACTTTATGCTGCTGCCTCACGATATCAGTCAACCACCCACTCGCAGTCGAGAGTTGATGTGGCAACAAATATTAGCCGATGAAATGGTCTGTTTGATGTCGCCTAATCATCCACTTGCTGCAGAAAATATGATTTCTATCGACGATTATTTGCGTTACCAACATATTGGCATCCAGGATAACGACTTGTCTGAGCCCTACTTTGAGCAAAACCTGACTCAGCAATATCGCTCTCGTAAGATCTCAATTACTGTTTCAGATTTTGGCTCAGGGGCCGTTTTGTGCCATCAATCCGAACGTCTTCTAACCTGCTCCAAAGCTTGGGCAGACAGAGCTTTCCAAGCGCAAGGACTCGTGCCAAAGGCACTGCCATTCGATTACGGTCAAGTCGGATATAGCCTAGTTTGGAATGAAGCTAGCTTAAATCACCCGGCTCTTCGATGGCTTCATCAACAATTACTAGAGGTTAATTAGGCATAGACGCTTGGTCGAGTAATGGTATTGGGAATTAACCCTTTCAAAGAATGGTAGAAAAGCTCCATTTGATCTTCTGTGCATTTGGGCCAATCCAGAGCTTGACCGATAACACCATGATGCTGAAAGGCATTGAGTCTAATAATAACGTTTTGGGGCAAGCGATTGATGAGCCTAGCCACATGCTCAACTTCCACATCTAGATCACTCTTACCCGGAATATGAAGTAGCCGCAACTCGTGGAGCTTATTACTTTCAGCAAGTAGATGAATGGAATTTATTACCTTATGGTTGTCTCTTCCAACCAGCCATTGATGAGTCTCACTCTGCCAGGATTTTAGGTCTATCATGGCGCCATCCAGGTAAGGAATCACGTTACGCCACCCCTGCTGAGATAAATATCCATTGCTATCAATAAAACAAGTGAGATGCGCTAGATCTGAATCGGCTTTGATACGTTGAAATAGCTGAATAATAAATGGTAGTTGTAAGGTTGCTTCGCCACCCGACACGGTTACACCACTAATAAAATAGTGTTGTTGCCTAACTCGTTCTAAGATTTGAGCAACGGTATAACGCATCACCTTAGGGCTCGAGCGATGACTGCATACATCGATGCATTGGTCGCAATGAGTGCAACTAGCCTCATCCCAGACAACGTTGCCACTTTCATTCACTGTTAAGGCCTGAGTTGGACATCCCGCCACACACTCTCCACAGTGATTACAATGATTGATCGTATGGGGGTTGTGGCAGGAAACGCAGTTGAAATTACACCCTTGAAGAAAGATGACCAGGCGATTGCCCGGCCCATCTACACAGGAAAAATTGAGTATTCGACTCACGAACGCACTTTTTTCCATTACGCTGCCTTACTTATAAACTGGCTTAGATTCCATGCTCACAACTCTTGGCGTCCTATTTAAGATACCGGTATTATTCGCAGCTTCCGCACCTAGAAAGGTTGTATTCTTACGCGATCCTTCAGCCTTAAACTTCTCGATATCAGATAGCTTTATCATGTAACCCGTAACCCGAACGAGATCATTCGATGCAACATTTGCGGTAAACTCGCGATACCCAAGAGCGAGTGCACCTTTACACAAATTGAACATTGCTTCAGGGTTAGACTTAACCGTCTCATCTATGGTCAGAATATCGCTGATGCCTGATGTGTAGTATTTATGCTGCTGAGCAGTTGCTTGAACATATGCCACTGGATCTGGCTCTGTACCGTAAGGGATGCGTATTCCCGGAGTGACGCCATCATCAAGACTAATCCCCCCCTGAGCATGCAGTAGCGCTTTGCCTTCTAATCCGTATTTTACAGGGCTCGTATCAACTAAATGCGCTAACTTCTCTGAAATCGCCAAAGCTAACCTGTTTGCTTTATCGCTATGCCCGTACATATCGTTACAGCCTTCTTTTTCAAGCAAAATATTCACAGCTTCTGCCATTCCAAAAATACCGTACATTGGGGCAAAACGGCTTTCTTCAATCAATCCTTCAGTCGTTAAAAAGCCTTTAAAGAAGTTAGACTTTTCATGAAGGTGACCACTTCTGGCGTCCATCAATGCAATCATTAAATGGCTGTAAGAAGGAAGAATATAATCAATAAAATCCGTGCTGTCTTTTGCAAGTAGAGCAACTTCTTTAAGATTCATTCTGACGAGTGTGTTTGATCCACCAGCTAATGGTAGTGAGTTGTAACAGCTCACAATACCAAACTGTTTATCACCATAAGCAGCAGCGTGCATCGGATAGTTAGCAATGTGTGGCTTACTGCACTCACATATATTACTGGTTGCTTGTCTGAGTAAATCATCTGGCGTGACCGCCGGGTCATACATAAAGGTAAGATTTGGAGCGATTTGTTTTAGTTCAGCATCCACTTTTAGAATGGTACGACAAATGACGTTATCCTTGGGGCCAATATTAACGTGCATAAAGGCATCAGGCAGTGTGCGATCAAGCATAATCCAAAATCGTTTGAGCTTTACGTAAATCTGCTGCTCTGTAAGATCACCAACATAAGGAAGAAGCACATCATCGAGCTGGCCAAGGTAGACAGGGATATTTGTAACTGAAGGAACATGATGATAAATAATTGTCAGTAGATTCAACGCATCATCAAAATCTTGGGCAGGATCGACCTCGAGATACTCAGAGCCTTGATTAAGGAACTTTGCATAATCAGGTAACACGTAGCGAGGCTTAAACGGCGCATGCCCTTCAAACATATCGCAAAGTATTCCTTGCTTCATAGCCGAAGAAACCACATCAGACACCTCCATATATGGAAGGTTAGCTTCAGCTTCTAATGCAAGAAACTGGTTCTTCTGCTTCGGGTTTAAGTTCGTGTCAGTAACGATTTCTTGGACACGTTGTTGGAATGCGTTCAGTGTAGTTTGCATAGCATAGAATCCTTATTGTTTATATGGATTCTATCGACACTCAAGCCATTTCCACAATTGAAATTAAAGCAACCCAACATTTCCAAACTGGAAATTAACTAATAAATAAAAGCCCAGCTTTTAGGCTGGGCTGTAACTAAAAGAATCTCAAGCGCTTATAGTTTGAAGCGATTGATCTCTTGCTCCAATTCGTGCGATAACTCCGAAAGCTGTGCTGCTTGGGATGCCGCATCGTGGGCTTCATCGGCAAGATCGTTTGATACATCACGGATACCTACCGTGTTACGAGTAATTTCCGACGTAACAGATGCTTGTTCTTCTGCGGCAGATGCGATTTGAGTCGCCATATCACTAATCCGTTCTACCGCAGTCTGGATTTGAGTTAGGCTTACCGCTGCTGAGTCCGCATCACCCACACTGGTGTTAGCTAGCTGACGGCTATCGCCCATGATGCCAACAGCTTTACCTGTTGTTCCTTGCAGCGTTTCTATCATCTGTTGGATTTCTTTCGTCGAAGCGTGAGTGCGTTGACTCAAAACACGAACTTCATCCGCCACCACGGCAAAACCGCGACCTTGCTCTCCTGCACGAGCGGCTTCAATTGCGGCGTTAAGTGCAAGTAAGTTAGTTTGTTCCGCGATATCTTGGATGGTAGATAGAATTGTGCTGATGCTGTTGCCATGCGCTTCAAGCTCTTGAATAACTTCAGTCGCGACCTGAACTTCTTGAGCAAGATTTTGAATAGAGCTCTGAGTTTGTACAACTTGCTGGCCACCATGCACACATGCTGAAACTGCTTCAGAAGAATTTTGAGCAGTATGATCTGCGTTACCGGCAATCTCTTGAGTAGCTGCTGCCATCTCGTTGATTGCTGTTGCTACCATATTGATTTCATCTTGCTGGTGACGAATACGAGCACTACGCTCTTCAGCATGTTGTGCAGTCTGCTTTGCTTGCTCAGACAATGACGCTGATACAAGGCTAAGCTTAGATACCATGGTATGCATGTTACCAACAAAAGTGTTGAAGTTTGATGCTAGCTGACCAACTTCATCGTCACTACGTGGCTCAAGGCGTTGAGTCAAATCGCCTTCTCCTGAAGCAATCTCTTCGAGAGCTTTAGATACTCGACCCAAGTCGCGGAACAAGAAGCTAACTAGCCAAGAGACAACCATCACAACAATCAGAGTGATAACAATAGCGGTAATAATCAGGTCACGCAGTAGTTCTGTGTGAGCAGCTTCTTCCGTCGCTCTGTCCATTTCAATGGCGAAGATCCACTGAGTACCTGGAACTTGCTTGAAGAAGTAGAGTTTCTCAGCGCCATTACGCTCGATGATTTCTATTGAACCAGTACTAGCAGCATCTTCGATTGCTCGAAGTGTAAATTTATTAGATAGCGTATTTACCGGTTTTAGCGTCAAGTTTTTATTTGGATGCGCAAGGAAAGTTCCATCTTGGGTATCTATCAACATCGCATATGCATTGTCGCCAGCGTCCAAGTTAATGACATCGTTGATTAGCTGATCGATGAGAACATCAGCGCCCACGATACCTACAAATTTACCGTTGCGACGGACTGGTTCTGCAATTGTTACAAGCAGAGCATTGGTAATCGCATCTTGATAAGCAGTTGTAATGATTTGTTTGCCAGCAGCATTAGCATCCTTATACCAAGGACGCGTGCGAGGATCATAATCGGCACGATTACGTTCAGGGTGCGAACGGTACATTCCCCCTTCTGGCGTGCCAAGGAAGATGTCGTCAAATCCACCAGCCTTACGAGACTGCTGCAAGTATGGCACGACGTCCGCTTCTTGGCTGTAGTCATTAAATGCTGTAGAGATTTGCTTTCGAATAGTAATCCAATCAGAAATACCTTCTGAAGCAGCTGTCGCTAAGCTTTCTGCACGGGCGTATACGCCATTACGAGTTTGTTGGAAAAGTTGGTCTGCAGATAGCCAAGTTAGCGCAGTTGCCATTAGCACCACAGCTAATAGGCTCGCGCCAATCAATTTTTGTTTTAGTGACAATTTCATGGTTGAGTTTTCGCCTGGAACAGTAGGAAAGTTGCGAATACTAACGATATTTCAGCCAAGATGCACGAACAATCATCAACCAAACAATATACTATAAGCCTTTGAATTGATTACATAAAATTGACGTCATTAATTTGGCTGAGCTTTACATAAAGTCAACATAATCTTCACCTATTATCCACCTCGATTTTATGTGGACTTACCGATACTTCGTTAGGGTATCCATGCTCACTGTAGTACTTGTCCAATAACTCTTTCCCATAAATAACTTCAGTCTGCATATGCATCACTAGCAGGAAAGCAGCCAATGCCAAACAGATAAGATTAAACTTTTTGGTGATTCTTGCGCGCTTGGTCGGTGAGTAGATAGCGATTTGAAGAGCGACCAAAACAAATGGATAGAATATAAGGACGGCAAGCAAGCCTCCAAGATAATTCGATATCGCCATTGGGGTATCAAAGCCCATAAACCTACTCCATATTTAGGATGGTTGGACCACTATAAGCTAAGGCCAACAGTAAGGCAGTTTTTAGTCTGTAGATTTGAGAGTCGTAATGCAACTATCTGAAAGCACGGGTTTATTTGTATTATTATTAAGGCAAAAAAAAGCCGGGCGTTAGCCCGGCTTAATACAATTGGTTCTCAAAAGTTACTCTTCTGAGTCATTCTCATCAGTTGATGCTTGAGTGGTCTCAGTCGCTTCTTCAGTCTTAGCTTCCGCATCAGCCGCTTCTTCACCTTCCGGTAGTTCCACTTCTTCTACTTCATCAATACGCTGAAGGCCAACAACATTCTCATCCTCTGCAGTACGGATAAGTGTAACGCCTTGTGTGTTACGACCCACTTGGCTAACTTCCGCAACTCGAGTACGAACCAGAGTACCAGCGTCGGTGATCATCATCATCTCGTCGCCTTCTTCCACTTGTACCGCACCTACAACAGGGCCATTTCGTTCAGAAACTTTGATCGATACAACACCTTGTGTTGCACGGCCTTTCGTTGGGTATTCTGCAAGCTCAGTACGTTTACCGTAACCATTTTGCGTCACTGTCAGAATGTCACCTTCGTTTGAAGGTACGATCAGTGACACGACTTGGTCGTCTTCTGCTAGCTTCATACCACGAACACCTGCCGCTGTACGACCCATAGCACGTACTTTATCTTCACTAAAGCGTACAACTTTACCCGCTTTCGAGAACAGCATAATGTCACTATCACCGTTCGTGATATCAACGCCAATTAGAGAATCGTCATCACGTAGGTTAACAGCAATCAGACCGTTTGAACGAACATTCGCAAACTGGTCTAGAGAGGTCTTCTTAACAGTACCATCACCTGTAGCCATGAAGATGAACTTCTCAGGAGAGAACTCATCAACTGGCAGGATTGCAGTAATGCGCTCGCCTTCTTCTAGTGGAAGAATGTTTACAATTGGCTTACCACGAGCGGTACGGCTCGCTAATGGTAATTGATACACTTTCAGACGGTAAGTCTTACCACGTGTAGAGAAACATAAGATGTTGTCGTGAGTATTGGCAACAAGCAAGCGCTCAATGTAATCCTCTTCTTTCATCTTAGTTGCACTCTTACCTTTACCACCACGACGCTGTGCTTCGTAATCGCTTAGGATTTGGTACTTAACGTAACCTTCATGAGAAAGAGTCACAACTACGTCTTCACGTGCAATCAGCTCTTCCATGTCGATGTCATGGCTTGCTGCGGTGATTTCAGTGCGACGAACATCGCCAAATGCATCACGAACAGATTCTAGCTCTTCACGGATAACTTCCATTAGACGCTCAGTGCTTGCAAGAATGTGCATTAGCTCTGCGATTTCTTCTAGAAGTGCTTTGTATTCGTCAAGGATCTTCTCGTGCTCAAGGCCAGTAAGTTTGTGTAGACGTAGGTCTAGGATTGCTTGCGCTTGAGTTTCTGTTAGGAAGTATTGACCATCACGAATGCCGTATTGCGCTTCAAGCCATTCTGGACGAGCTGCGTCTGTACCAGCACGTTCAAGCATCGCTGCAACATTACCTAAATCCCAACCGCGAGCAACCAGGCCAGCTTTCGCTTCTGCCGGTGTTGGAGCCTTGCGGATAAGATCAATGATTTCATCAATGTTTGCTAGTGCTAATGCAAGACCTTCAAGGATATGCGCACGTTCACGCGCCTTACGCAGTTCGAAAATAGTACGGCGAGTAACAACTTCACGACGGTGATCAACGAAGCACTTCAGCATATCTTTCAGATTGAATAGCTGTGGCTGACCGTTGTTCAACGCAACCATGTTGATACCGAATGTCGTTTGTAGCTGAGTGTTGGCGTATAGGTTGTTCAGAACCACTTCACCCACAGCATCACGCTTACATTCAATAACAATACGCATACCGTCTTTGTCAGACTCATCGCGTAGTGCACTGATGCCTTCTACCTTCTTATCTTTAACAAGCTCAGCAATCTTCTCGATCAAGCGAGCCTTGTTTACCTGATAAGGGATCTCAGTAACGATAATGGTCTCTTTACCATTCTTGTCCGCTTCAACTTCCGCTTTAGAGCGCATGTAAATTTTACCGCGGCCAGTCTTGTACGCGTCTACAATGCCCTTACGGCCACTGATTAGTGCAGCTGTTGGGAAGTCAGGACCAGGAATGTAGTCCATTAGCTCATCAATAGTGATCTCTTCATTATTGATGTATGCAAGACAGCCATCAATCACCTCAGTTAAGTTATGAGGTGGAATGTTGGTTGCCATACCTACCGCGATACCAGAAGCACCGTTAACCAGTAGGTTAGGAATTTTTGTAGGAAGAACAGCTGGGATTTGCTCAGTACCGTCATAGTTAGGTACGTAATCCACTGTTTCTTTGTCTAGGTCAGCAAGAAGCTCATGGGCAATTTTTGCCATGCGTACTTCGGTATAACGCATTGCCGCCGCTGAGTCACCATCGATCGAACCGAAGTTACCTTGACCGTCGACCAGCATGTAGCGTAACGAGAAAGGCTGAGCCATACGTACGATTGTATCGTACACAGCACTGTCACCGTGTGGGTGATATTTACCGATTACGTCGCCAACAACACGGGCAGATTTTTTATATGGTTTATTCCAATCATTACCTAGTACATTCATCGCGAACAAAACGCGGCGGTGTACAGGCTTTAGGCCATCACGCACATCTGGAAGAGCACGACCAACGATAACTGACATCGCATAGTCTAGGTATGAACCTCGAAGCTCATCTTCAATGTTTACGGGCGTGATCTCTTTCGCTAGATCGCTCATAGAGCCATTATCCCTCTATTTATAGATCGTATGTACAATACGCTTAAGGTGCAAAAATATAACACAGTTTTCAGTGGTTCGGCATCACTTTCCCTCTCCTTTTACTAGGTTGTGAGCTTGGTTGTGAATCAAATGCTGAGAATTTGCACACTCTGATTTTATCCCGCTGATTAATGGCTACATTTTCGCCACCTCAGCATAAAAGTGACTAACTCTATGGAGAGTTACCTTTAAAGCGCTATAATGCCCCCCTAATTCAAGGAAGCGGTGTAGCACAGAGTAGTTATGACACAAGCACAAAACGTCGACCCAAACGAGATCAAGAAATTTGAGGATATGGCTTCACGCTGGTGGGACTTGGAAGGAGAGTTTAAGCCTCTGCACCAAATTAACCCACTGCGACTAAACTATGTCCTAGATAATGCCAACGGCCTTTTTGGCAAAACGGTGCTAGATGTTGGCTGTGGTGGAGGCATCCTTGCTGAAAGCATGGCAAAAGAAGGAGCAGTCGTCACGGGCCTAGACATGGGCAAAGAGCCTCTTGAAGTCGCTCGTCTTCATGCTTTAGAAACGGGAACCAAATTAACCTACATTCAGAGCACTATTGAGGAGCACGCTGCAGAGAACGCAGGCTCTTATGATGTCGTGACTTGTATGGAAATGCTTGAACACGTTCCCGACCCACTGTCCGTCATTCGCTCTTGTGCGGTACTCGTTAAGCCAGGTGGTCATGTATTTTTCTCAACATTGAACCGTAATCTAAAGTCTTACCTATTTGCTATTGTCGGTGCTGAGAAGCTACTTAAGATAGTGCCCGAAGGTACTCATGATCATGAGAAGTTCATTCGTCCATCAGAGCTGATCAAGATGATTGATAAAACAGCTTTAACCGAGATGGGAATCACTGGCCTGCACTACAACCCGCTAACAGATACCTACAAGTTAGGTCGTAATGTGGATGTAAACTACATTGTGCACACTCAGAAGTTTTAACAGAAATGTGACAACCTATATCTAGTGGTTATTTGTAAGGCGGTAGCACAAGCTCACCGCCTTTTTTAGTGCTTTTTTAAGCGATTTTTGTAGGGTTGATTCCAAAACAACCAAGACAAAAAAAGGACGAAAGATTTAATAAAGATCAAGAGATTTTTTTTTGTTTGTGGTTACGAATAAACCGATCCTAAAACGGTAATTTTCTACAATCTTATCTGTCCTTATTTCCTCGGTTAGTAGTCACTTACTGTTTTTTTTAATTTTGTTAGTTATCCACAAGTCATCCAAGATCTCCAACTTGAAAACCCCATCAGATAGCACTATCTTGTAACCCGCACACCAATGCACCCCTATATGTTGTGTTTGTACTACAATATATAGATAGACTTTGATCACAAAGCCGGAACGAATTTTACAAGAATTACACAAAAACACGGCTTTTATCAGTTTTGTTAGGGAAATTAAGCAGAATGAACCAACAACTTACCGTTACTAAACGCAACGGTCGCAAAGAAAGTATTGATCTAGAGAAGATCCACCGAGTAATTACCTGGGCTGCAGAAGGCCTAGATAATGTTTCTGTATCTCAAGTAGAACTGCGCGCTCACATTCAGTTTTACGATGGCATCACGACGTCTGATATTCATGAGACCATCATTAAATCTGCCGCAGATCTTATCTCTGAAGAGACGCCTGATTACCAATACCTAGCTGCTCGCCTAGCGGTTTTCCACCTACGTAAAAAAGCGTATGGCCAATATGAGCCGCCTACGCTCTATGATCACGTAGCAAAACTGATCGATATGGGTAAATACGACCAGCATATCCTGGAAGATTACACGAAAGCAGAAATCGATGAGCTTGATGCATACATCGACCACCGCCGTGACTTAGACTTCTCTTACGCGGCTGTTAAACAGCTTGAAGGTAAGTACTTTGTTCAAAACCGTGTATCTGGTGAGATCTACGAGAGCGCACAGTTCCTATACATCCTTGTTGCTGCTTGTTTGTTCGCAAAATACCCAACAGAAACGCGCCTTAGCTACATCAAGCGTTTCTACGATGCAACATCGACATTTAAGATTTCTCTACCTACACCGATCATGTCTGGTGTACGTACTCCTACTCGTCAGTTCAGTTCATGTGTCCTAATCGAGTGTGGTGACAGCCTAGATTCTATCAACGCAACAGCTAGCTCAATTGTTCGTTACGTTTCTCAACGTGCTGGTATCGGTATTAACGCGGGTCGTATCCGCGCTCTAGGCTCTGAAATCCGCGGTGGTGAAGCATTCCATACAGGTTGTATCCCGTTCTACAAATACTTCCAGACAGCGGTTAAATGTTGTTCTCAAGGTGGTGTTCGCGGTGGTGCAGCAACCGTATTCTACCCACTATGGCACGGTGAATCTCAAGCACTAATGGTGCTTAAGAACAACCGTGGTGTTGAAGAAAACCGTGTTCGCCATATGGACTACGGTGTTCAGCTAAACAAGCTTATGTATCAACGTCTCGTTGAGGGCGGCAACATCACGTTGTTCTCTCCTTCTGACGTCCCTGGGCTATATGACGCTTTCTTCGAAAACCAAGATGAATTTGAACGCCTGTATGTGAAGTACGAAAACGATCCAGCAATCAAGAAAGAGACCGTTAAAGCTATCGAGCTGTTCTCTATCCTAATGCAAGAGCGTGCTTCTACCGGTCGTATCTACATTCAGAACGTTGACCACTGTAACACTCACAGCCCATTTGACTCTGAGGTTGCTCCAGTACGTCAATCGAACCTATGTCTAGAGATCGCATTGCCGACTAAACCTCTGACAAACGTAGAAGATGATTCTGGTGAGATCGCACTATGTACGCTATCAGCGTTTAACTTAGGTGCAATCAAGTCTCTTGATGATTTCGAAGAGCTTTCAGATCTTGTCGTACGTGCTTTGGATGCTCTTCTTGATTACCAAGATTACCCACTGCCAGCTGCGTACAAATCAACAATGAATCGTCGTACGTTAGGTGTTGGTGTTATCAACTACGCTTACTACTTAGCGAAGAATGGTGTGAAATATTCTGATGGCAGCGCGAATGGCCTGACTCACCGTACTTTTGAAGCTATTCAATACTACTTATTGAAAGCATCGGTTGCACTGGCGAAAGAGCAAGGCAAATGTCCATCATTCCATGAGACAAATTACGCAAAAGGCTTATTGCCAATCGACACGTACAAGAAAGACGTTGATTTAGTTTGTGATGAACCACTTCACTATGACTGGGATGGTCTACGTGAGGAAATCGTAACTCATGGTCTACGTAACTCAACGCTAACTGCTCTTATGCCTTCAGAGACCTCTTCTCAGATCTCTAACGCTACAAACGGTATTGAGCCACCACGCGGCTATGTATCAGTTAAAGCATCTAAAGATGGCATTTTGAAGCAAGTTGTTCCTGAGTTCACGGAATACAAAGACAACTATGAGCTACTTTGGAACATTGGTTCAAACGATGGCTACTTGCATCTAGTCGGTATTATGCAGAAGTTCGTAGACCAAGCGATTTCAGCGAATACTAACTACGACCCAACGCGTTTTGAAAGCGGCAAAGTACCGATGAAGAAGCTGCTACAAGATCTACTAACCGCATATAAATACGGTGTTAAGACGCTTTACTATCACAACACTCGTGATGGTGCGAGCGACGACCAAAAAGATGCAGTTCAACCAGCTGATGACGATTGTGCTGGTGGCGGTTGTAAGATCTAATTATTGACCCACAATTTGGGTATCACGGCTTAACACATTATTCGCCCCTCTCTAGGTAGAGGGGCATAAAAGGAATTGAGGCATCATGGCTTACAGTACTTTTAACAGAAACAAAAATGACCAGCTGAAAGAACCAATGTTCTTAGGTCAATCGGTTAACGTTGCGCGTTACGATCAGCAAAAATTTGAAATCTTTGAGAAGCTTATCGAGAAGCAGCTTTCGTTCTTCTGGCGCCCTGAAGAGGTAGACGTATCGAGTGACCGTATCGACTACAACAAGCTACCTGATCATGAAAAGCACATTTTCATCTCAAACTTGAAGTACCAAACGCTACTTGATTCTATCCAAGGTCGCAGCCCTAACGTGGCGCTACTTCCATTGGTGTCGCTACCAGAAGTAGAAACTTGGATTGAAACTTGGTCATTCTCTGAAACGATTCACTCTCGTTCATACACACACATCATCCGTAACATCGTCAACGATCCGGGTCTTGTGTTTGATGACATCGTAGAAAACGAGCACATCCTAAAGCGTGCTAAAGACATTTCTCGATACTATGATGACCTAATTCAGTTAACTAATGACTACCACCGTTACGGTGAAGGTACACATACAATCAATGGTGAAGAAGTCACGATCAAACTTCACGACCTGAAGAAAAAACTGTACGTGTGTCTAATGTCGGTTAACGCGCTAGAAGCTATTCGTTTCTACGTAAGTTTCGCGTGTTCATTTGCATTCGCAGAACGTGAACTTATGGAAGGTAACGCGAAGATCATCAAACTAATCGCACGTGATGAGGCTCTTCACCTAACAGGTACTCAGCACATGATTAACTTGCTGCGTAATGGTCAAGACGACTTCTCATTCATGCAAATCGCTGAAGAGTGCAAGCAAGAATGTTTCGATCTATTTAAAGAAGCGGCTGAACAGGAAAAAGAGTGGGCTGAATACCTATTCAAAGATGGCTCGATGATCGGCTTGAACAAAGATATCCTTTGTCAGTATGTTGAATACATCACCAACATCCGTATGCAGGCGGTAGGTTTAGGTGCTGCATACCCAGAAGCGACGTCAAACCCAATTCCATGGATTAACGCATGGCTATCCTCAGACAACGTACAAGTGGCTCCTCAGGAAGCTGAGATCTCATCTTATCTTGTGGGTCAGATAGATAGCGATGTACGTGTTGATGACTTTAAGGACTTTGAACTCTAATGCCTCGAATCAAAATCAACGGACTTACTGCTATTCAATCCAATCCAGCGAATACCATATTAGAAACGATGGAAAATGCTGGGTTTGAACCAGAATACAACTGCCGAGACGGTCATTGCGGAGCGTGTCGTTGTAAACTGGTTTCTGGTAAGGTCGAGTACGTTGGTTTTGCTATGGCATATGTACAGGGAGATGAGATATTACCTTGTATATCTAGAGCGACTACAGACGTAGAGTTGGATGAAGTCAATTATGTGCTCAAAGAAAAACGCGCATAAATATTCACTTAAAACTGAGGCCTGGTAGTTATTACTAGGCCTTTTTTGTATTAGGCTCGCATATGTACACCAGACAAAAACTCGTCTGCAGTTAGCATTGATACCGCTTTATCCGCAATTTCTCTACCATCATCATCGAACAAAGAAAGACGATATCCTAGCGAAGCCCCCTTTCCTTTTTCCTCTGGGGCAGTCAACCACATTGAGATGGCATCCAAATTATCTGAGCTAACCGCCTCACCCAAAACGACTTTTTGACTAGCAACTTTATACCACACCAATATTTTTGATTGATGGAACATGTCTGCCTCCTTGAATGATTTCTGCGACGAGCTTTTAGTTTAAGATCTAATCCTGTATTTGCACGTCGCAATTTAGAGACATTAATTCCTTCTATTAGAAATCATTAGCTTAGCAGTTAGACAATTTTGTTATAACGCCAACCTATGAAAGAACGCGAGTAATAAGAAGCATATTCATTCATTTATTACTGAATGATGCACGGATTTAACTTCCTGTTTTCACCAATGCTTAGCCAGACTGAAGTACATTTTGAGGCACATACATCTCTTTCTCGCGCTTTAGTGAGCTGTAGTTTGGAAACATCGGTTTCGATGATAAATAGCGACGCAGCATATCGCCGGCAACAGTGGTAATGAGCAATACTTGATCTGCTTTAGTGAAGGTTCGATTAAAAGTAAGAGTTTGCCCCCACTCCCCCTCTTTTGTTGCAATCGCAACAGAGAAGCTTTTGTCATTCACACGACCAGTCACGATAGCAATATCAGTGGCACATTTCTCTTTGGTAGCACCTGCCAACGCAAATGCCGCGGCTAAAGAGTCTTGCTCAGCTTGTCCGACATCGACTCGCTTACCGAGAACCCATCCATGACCACAATAATCGGCTGCATGCTCATTTGAATGCAACCAATGAGATAAACTGCCTTGAGTAGATTGCTCTGCGGTCGAGATAGACAACTTCTTCTCCAAAATCAAATGACCGACGTGGTCTTGCATAGACTCATCTACACTCACAACGTTAGGCTCAATCAACTTGAAAATGAGCTGCAATAATTTCACTCTTCTATCAATATCACCTTTTGGCCCAAACAGTTTTACTTCTATATAAGGTAAGTAAGAGCGATAGCCCAGCATATAACCATCTGGCAACTCAACTTTATCCAAAGCATCAGAAAGCGCTGATTCCGACGTCCCGAAAGTATGTAACTTACTACAGTCCATGCCCACAACTTGAGAGTGAACCTTTTTTAAATCAGGCAGGATTTGCGTTTCGCACATCAGTTTGAATTCACTCGGAACACCAGGAGTAAAGTAAAAATCGCAGTCATTAATAGATAACTTGAATCCACAAGCGGTACCTATCGGATTATCGATAAGTGTTGCGCCAGTTGGCAGCATAGCCTGCTTTCTATTACTCTCCGGCATAGAAACTCCGCGAGCAGCAAAAAACGCTTCTAACCTTTCGATCCATTCGGGGAACTCAACTAAGCCCACTTCCGCAGCTATTGCGGCAGATTCTGCACTTAAGTCATCCGTTGTGGGACCAAGCCCGCCATTCACGATCACAACATCGGTGTTAAAACTGAGCATCAATAACTCTTCGACTAGTGCGCTACTTTCATCACCCACTGTGGAGCGTTTAGTAAGGGAATAACCATTTTCAAAGAAAAGCTGCGAAAGCCAAGCGGCATTCGTATCAACTATATCCCCGTGTAAGACTTCCTCACCGGTACTCAGCATGGCAATTTTTAACATATAGGGTCCTTACTAGTAAGCTTCGCTCTTGCTTATTTAAAATTGTTGTTTTCGCTAGGTATAGAGTAAAAATCTGGCAAATCACCTGTATAAGACAAATTCTGGTTTCCATTCGCCGGACTTTATTGGATAATTGTGAGTCTGATCATTAAAAAAATCGCAGTGGAGTTTTCCGTGTTCAAAAAAAGCATTGCCGCTTTAATCTTGTCAACCTCTACCCTCGCTCACGCAAGCATGAGCAACTCTAATCAACATATTGAGTTTTCCTACACGGTTGATCAAGCTGAAAATTACACGTTGTATTCATATTCAGATCAGTCTTACTCGCAAGACCCTTTTTCCTTAAGCTTAACTGAAGGCGATCTTCAGCTCGAAGAGCCGCCGCTTCCAAAATACTTAACAGTGCAGAGTGAAAAAGATTGGGACTATCTCACAGGTCAAACTTACACAATTTTAGGTTTAAGTGTCGCTACTGTTGGCCTAATGACTCTGCTTCCAGAATCCATTACCAAATGGGATGCAGAAGACCGTAACTTAAGCGGTTTAGGTACAAAATGGAAAGATAACGTTACCGCAGGACCAGTCTGGGATCGCGATGAGCATTTCTTAAACTACATCATGCACCCATACTTCGGTGGTGTTTACTATACCGCAGCTCGTCATGCAGGCTTCAATGAGTTCGAGTCTTTTCTTTACTCTGCAACTATGTCTACATTCTTCTGGGAATACGGCGTCGAAGCGTTCGCTGAAGTGCCTTCATGGCAGGACCTATTTATCACACCTTTCTTTGGTGCTGTTGTCGGTGAGCTGATGTTTGAAGCGGAGCAAGACATCGTCGCTTCCGGTGGCGAAGTTTGGGGCTCTGAAACTATGGGCGGTGTTACTCTCTTTTTCCTGAACCCTGTGGGCCATATCCATGGTTGGGTAAGCGACGCATGGGGTGGAAGCGCAGAATTCCAATACAGTAGTACTCCATGGTTTGGAAATAATGATGCCGCACAATTTGCAATGGATGCTGGCGCAAGCTACGACAAAGCATTCTATGGCGTAGAAATGAAAATCAGTTTCTAAGCCAAACCAATAAAAAAGCGACGTATCACGTCGCTTTTTTTGTGCTCAACCTAAAATAACCGCAACCTGAACAAGCAATTAGCGTAAAAACTTGACGCATATCAAACCTATTACCCTCTCTCTATCTACACTCAAATTAGACCCTTCCTTCCAATCTCTTAGGAGGCCCACTGTGAATACAACATTCATCGCCAACTTCGTTGGTAAAGCTACACCCGCGACGATCAAGCAGTTAGCCGCTGTAACACATGAAAACGGTGGGAAATGGCTGATCAGTAAGGTTAACTTTATTGAAGACCAAGTCGCAGCTGTGATTAAAATTGAAGTGCCTGAAGAAAACGCTCTTGCCGTTCAAGAAGCCTTCAAAGCTCATCAAGATCTTGTTGTACAAGTCGTTGATTCTGATTCGCTCGCTCACAACGCTGACACCATTTATCAACTCCGGCTCGATTCTAACGACCGTGCCGGTATCGTAAATGAAATCACTCATGTGCTAGATGGCCAGGGCGTGAATATTCTTGATATGGATTGCCAACGAGTATTCATTGCTGGTGGAGGTGGTGTGAGCTCCAGCTTATTTACCGCAAACATGGCAATTCGCTTGCCTCAAGAAATCAGTATTGATGACATCGCTAACGAGCTGGAATCGTTGAGTGAGGATACTAGAGTAATGGTAGAAGCGTAAATGTAGATCAGTTCTTACGATGAGTACATCGTAAGAACTGACTTCAAAGCAAGCTATAGGTTAAACTTATAGCTTCCTTTAAGCATAAATGAATTGTCAGTGATTTCGTAATCATACTCTGTACGAGAGAACTGCAAACCCACCGCCAACTGATTAAAATCTAAGTCTGCACCAGCGCCAAATGATACGCCCTTAATGTAATCGTCACTAGCGCCGTCTAAGAACAACACTTTGTATCCAAGTAAACCATATAGGTCAACATTAAGAGCATCACCAGCATCAATCCTCACGCCAAGCGGCACATTACCAGCGATTGAATACTGTTCTGTTGCGCCCTGCTCTTTTTCAAAATCACTACTTCCGTATCCAGCAATAACGAGTTCACCACCTAAAATAAAGCGCTCATTATAGATATTTTTTGCACCAACATGGGCACCAAAGGCAGCGCCACTATTACCTTCAAGGCTATAAGAAGCTAAATTACCACCAACGTAGAAATCTTGAGTTAAATACTCTTTTTTCTCTTCTGCTTGTGCAGAAAACGCAACAGAAGCGGACAATGCCAATAAGAGTGCTTTATGCATTTTAGTTTCCTAGATAATAAATAATTCATCGCATTATAAAGAAAGGATTTCTATATACAACGAGCATATCCCCAACTGTGATTAGTTCGATTAATCCATTGATTTTCGATATTTTATAAGCAATATCTCTGATAGAATCCGTAGAAAATATATGTATTAATCTTTCAGGAAATTACACTCTCATGAATGAGACAACGTATAAAAAAAGCACCCTTTCTCTTGCATTGCTTGCGATTCTTATAGGTGGCTGTAAAGGTGGTAGTGGCGGCAGTTTGGGTGGCGATAACGGTGGAGACAGCGGCACTGCACCGACCCCTGGGCCAAACCCTAACCCTGATCCAACCCCAGTTTCTAGCAAAATAAATATCCCAGCCGCAATTACCTTTGCAGAACCAATTAATGGTAGTGAAACTCAATATATAGAAGTCACTCTCTCTGAAGCTCTCGAAAGTAATCTTACACTTTACATTACGACTTCAGATATTAATGCAAGAAGTTCAGATCCATTTAGAAATTACACTTCAAAAGTTTCTGAACCGTTTACTATTATCGCGGGACAGAAGACTGCTCTACTTCCGTTGATCATTAGCAATAACAATTATTACGAGAATGACGTTTCTCTAAGCTACTCTATTTCAGCAGCTTCAAGTGAAGCTTATTCAATTGAAAACGGACGAGCTACTGTTTCATTATCCGATACTGACGGTCAACCAACAGTAAGCTTCGAAAAAGCCAACCGCACTCTTCTCGAAGGAGAGCAAGATACGTTCATCGTTGAGCTTAGCCACTACTCACATACGGATGCCTCTATTGTATTAGAGCAAAGTGGTACCGTTCACTCGGGAGATTTTATAAGCGATCTCAACAGCGACAGTACTCTGACTATCAGTTCTGGAACGGTTTCTACAAGCTTTAACGTAACGGCACAGAATGATGGTTTGAGCGAAGGTGCAGAAGCTCTTGTTTACACATTAACTCAACCAACAGACACTTCCATTTCTCCTAACAACAGCACGCTGAGTATCTATATACCTGGTGATAAGCGCTTTAACGACACAGGCTATATCACCAAGTTTAATGGAACTGTATTTGATGAAACGGGTTCAACACCAGATTACCCTAACCAAGATGCGAATTATGGTTTAGATATTGCCACACCCGTCAACCACAACGATGGTCAATACGGTTTCAGTTATAGCAAATTCGATGGTGATGGAAACAGCCTGCCTATAGATGCCACTGATTACACTTGTATTCGCGATAACGCTACCGGGTTATACATTGAGAAAAAGCCAAGTTTATCTGACATTGCTGTAACTCTGCCTTCGCAAGCAACGCTAGATGATGAATTGGATAAACAAAGAGATGATCCAGATAACTATGTATATCCATATAGCACCGAGTCCGCTGCTTGGCAGCACACATCATATAAATATACGTGGTATGAACCTGACGACGAATCCAACGGTGGCTATCAAGGTGCCAAAGAAGATGATATGCGCAAAGAAGTCCCAGTAGACATATTTTGTGCTGTTTCTGAAAACTCAGGTTCAGACAGACGCTGTGATTCCAATGGATACCTTAGCCAAATGAATCAATTTGCCGTGTGCGGTATTACTGACTGGCGACTACCATCACCATCAGAAGCTCGTTCGTTTGTTAACTACAACGTCAACAATGACGAATTAGCCGACAACTATTTCCTTACGTTCATCGAAGGACAGACCATATTGACCAATGCGACACGCCCAGATAAGCAAGGCTCTGCTTGGTGTGTGAACACTGAAACTGGCCAAGCAAAGCTATGTCTGAAAAATAAACACTATCCAATTGTTGCCGTAAGTGGAGGAAATCAGTAATGAAAACCATTTATATTGCAATCGTCGCTGCGCTGTTTAGCTCTGTCTCTAGTGCACAAAACTGCAACATCAATCAACCAGATGCTCAGTATGAAGGACAATTAGTCGATCTTGAAAACGGCACTATTTTGGACGTTAAAACTAATTTACTTTGGTCAAAATGTACACTTGGTCAGACATATGATGAGGCGAGTAATAGTTGTTCAAATGACGGGGCAACTCACTTTGCTACCTGGCAAGAAGCGCTTCAAGCAACTGAAGTTTCAGCGAACACTACCATTGGCGTCGTAACCGGTTTTCGTTTGCCAAACATCAAAGAACTTGGCTCAATTGTCAATTACCAGTGTATCGAACCAGCCATTGATCATAACTTTTTCCCAGCAACAGAAAGCGAGCCTTACTGGACCAACACACCTGATGCCCCTCGTGATACAGATGCGGGCACTGTTCAGATAAACACAAACCTGAACGGGCTCGTTATTAACTTTGAAAACGGTGAAGAGTTTATCAACAGTGGTACGGATAGGATCCTTATTCGTTTAGTAAAAGACTACCAATAGTCAGAAATAAAAAAGAGCAGCTAAGAAGCTGCTCTTTTTATCTAAATCAAAACCAAACGGCTACTTTACAGCCCACTGAGAGAGTGAACGTTTAAAGTCTGAATAATCGAATTCGTTTAGCTTTTGAACGTCACCATTCGTTCGCTCACAATACACCGATGGCATTCTTAGTCCGTTAAACCAGTTTAGTTTCACCATGGTGTAGCCAGCACTATCAAGAATGTGTAATCGCTGACCAATTTCTAATGGCTTGTCGAAGCGTGCTTCGCAGAACTGGTCACCCGCAAGGCAAGAACAAGAGCCAATTACGTACTCGTGTTCCCCAGTTTCTGAAGCTTCAAGAATAGAAGCTGGCTCATCATAGATAAGCGTATCAAGTCGGTGCGCTTCTGTTGCTGAATCAACAATCGCTGTTTTCTTAACGTTCTCAACAATATCCACCACAGTCACTACAAGATCGGTTGTCTTAGTGATGATCGCTTCACCCGGCTCCAAATACATTTGAACGCCATGTCTCTCAGAAAATGCTTTTAGCGCCAACCCAAGTTTTTCAATGTCGTAACCCGGCCATGTAAAGAACACACCACCGCCCATACTCACCCAATCTAGCTTATCGAGATACTCACCAAACTGCTCTGAGATTGAATCTAGCAAGCTGATAAACGCATCCACATCTTTGTTTTCACAGTTCATGTGGAACATCACGCCATCAATATCTTCAAATACTTCTGGTTTGATATGGTCCGCTTGAACGCCTAAACGTGAAAACTGACGCGCTGGGTTTGCTAAGTCTTGCCCCGCGTAGCTCACGCCAGGGTTAAGGCGCAGACCAATTGATGCCTTACCTTCTATAATGTGTCGGTAAGCATCTAGCTGAGACTGCGAGTTGAAGATCATCTTGTCACAGATCTCTGCCACTTCACGAACATCATCTTCACTGTAGCCCACACTGTATGCGTGAGTTTCACCACCGAATGTTTCATAACCCAGCTTTACTTCAAAAGGGCCTGAACTTGTCGTACCGTCTAAATAAGGCTTAATGATGTCAAACACACCCCAAGTCGAGAAACACTTCAGCGCAAGCACCAGCTTAACGCCAGAGATCTCTTTTAACTGTTTTGCTTTCTCTAGGTTCTCAATCAACTTATCTTCGTTGATCATAAAGTATGGGGTTTTAAGTTCTTCTTTCTTAAATGTCATTTTCTATACGCACTCAAGCAGCATCTAAAGATGGAAAAGGAAAATTAAAAGGTTGGTGTGATTTAGTTTGATTTTGTCCTGTCCGAACGAAGTGAGTTACAAAATCAAACTAAATGATACCAGCACCTTAAGGTCGCAATCGCTAAAAAGGGAACAGTCCGTGTCCCCTTTAATAAGTAATCAGACCAAATGGTCAGTTCTTATTTATCTAATTCATGGATCAATGGTAGACCTTGACCTGCTTCAAGCTCTTGCACATGCCAATCTAGACCGATACCCGGCATCGTTTCTAGGAATGGGTCTGGGTTTAGCTGCTCCATGTTGAACACGCCTTTATCTGCCCACTCGCCACGGAAGAACTGAAGCGCAGCCGTGATCGCTGGTACACCAGTTGTGTAAGAGATCGCTTGGTGCTCAACATCTTCGTACGCTACTTCGTGGTCAGCGTTATTGTAGATGAAGACGCTACGCTCTTTACCATCTTTCTTACCTTGAACCCAAGTACCGATACACGTTAGGCCTGTGTAACCTGGTGCTAGTGACGTTGGATCTGGTAAAAGCGCTTTTAGTACGTGTAGTGGCTGAACCACAGTACCGTCATGTAGTGTCAGTGGATCTGGGCTAAGCAAACCGATGTCACGCATACAGTTGAAGTAGTTTAAGTACTTGTCACCAAAGCCCATCCAGAACTCGATACGTTTAGCAGGAATGAACTCTTTCATTGAGCGAACTTCGTCGTGCGCCATAGAGTAAACTTTGTGCGTACCACAGTTCGGGAAATCAAACTCAAGCATACGAGAGTGACAAGGAACCTGTTTCCACTCTTCATTTTCCCAGTAGAAAGAGTCGCCTTGGATCTCAAGCATGTTTGTCTCAGGATCAAAGTTAGTCGCGAACTTCTTGCCGTGGTCACCTGCGTTAACATCCATTACGTCGATGGTATCAATCTCATCGAACAAGTGTTTAACTGCGTAAGCTGCAAATACCGATACCACACCTGGATCGAAGCCAGCACCAAGAATACCTGTGATACCCGCTTCAGCAAACTTCTCGCGGTAGCCCCATTGCCAATCATAAGCTTGTGGTACTTGCTGACCTTCAGAACATAGGTCAACCGCTACTGATGTGTCTAGGTATGACACTTTCGCTTGGTAACATGCTTCCATAATCGTCATGTTGACCCACGGAGGACCTGCGTTGATCACTAGATCTGGCTGAACTTCTTTAATAAGCGCAACAAGTGCATCAACATCGTCAGCGTTCACTGCACGAGCTTCTAGTTTCTTAGATGCATCTTTCAGATTATTTTTCTTCTGAATAGATTCGATGATCTTTTCACATTTGCTCACTGTGCGAGATGCGATTGTAATATCACCTAGTACGTCGTTATTTTGTGCCGCTTTATGTGCTACAACCCAGCCAACGCCGCCTGCACCAATCTGTAGAATTGCCATTGTTTTCGTTACCTCTATTTCGCTAGCTCAGCCGCTAGAGTATGGATTTTTGTTAGTAAAGATTCGAAGTCCGCAATCTTTAAACATGGGTTCAAAATCGTAAATTTCAGTGCGGACTTTCCGCCCACGACTGTTTCTCCAAAAACAGCAACACCGCGAGTGAGCGCTTCTAGTCTTAGAGCTTTATTCAGTTCATCTAAATCCGTGACGTTATTCCCTAACTGATCAGGGAGTACTGCGCGGAACAGCACTGTAGAAAGTGATGGTTGCGCGAGAAGCTCAAAACCTTCATGGTCTTGCACTAGGGATGCGACCTGCTGTGTTTGATCAAGCAAATGATCGTACATTTCGCCTAATGTATTTGGTCCAACACTTTGCATCGTCATAAAGACTTTCAGAGCATCGAATCGTTTAGTCGTTGCGATTGATTTATCAACCAAGTTAGGCAGTTCATCATGTTCACGATTTAGGTAATCGGCATGATGCAGCAGATACTTAAAGTTGGCTTTGTCTTTTAGCAGTACTGCGCCACAGCTGATCGTTTGATAGAACAGCTTATGGAAATCAACACTGACAGAATCCGCACGCTCAATACCTTTTAAACGATCTTTATGACTACTTAGAATTAGCGCGCCACCGTAGGCACTGTCTACGTGGAACCAAAGTTCGTTGTTAGCCGCTAGATCAGCAATCGCCGCTAAATCGTCAATCGCGCCGTGGTCAGTCGTACCAGCAGTACCGACGACCGCAAATGGGATTAAACCTTCTGACTTTAGCGTGTTGATTTCAGCGTTAAGTGCATCAACTTTAATCGTACCGTTATCATTAACATCAACACAGCATACGGCATTTTCGCCCAATCCTAACAAAGATGCTGACTTTTGCACAGTGAAGTGGGATTTTTTAGAGCATAGGATCCGGAGTTTATTAGCGTATTCAGGTAAGCCCAGTTTTTGAATCGAATGATTGTCGTATTTATCCGCAATCCAATCGCGTGCTAACAGTAAGCCCATCAAGTTACTTTGAGTGCCACCACTGGTAAAAATACCATCAGCATCAGCACCAAGCTCGTACTTGTCACACATCCAATCAATCACCTTCTGCTCAACATAAGTGGCAGCAGAGGCTTGATCCCAAGAATCCATTGATTGGTTAAGCGCAGCAATCATCGCTTCAGCGACAACTGAAGGCATCAATGGCGGCGTATGCAAATGCGCAATACAGTCAGGGTGCTGAACAATGATGGAGTTCTTCGCGACAAGCTCTGCAGTATCGCCAATCACATCCACTAGCGAGGCGTTTTTGTTGTCTAGGTCAACAGCATTGATGGCTTGTTCGAGTAGCTTAGGCTCTAAGCCAGAATATGGTGCATCAACTTGCTCAAATACTGACTTCATCGCCGCAGTCGTGTGATTCATTACTTTCGCGAACTCATCACTGCCCGCCTCTCCAGCGTGAAGAAAGTGCTTTTTCCAAGATTCATTCGACTCTTCTTTGCTTACTCGCTGGCCACCTGCAGCAAGTATCGCTTCTTCAAGCACGCGCAAAGCAAAATCAATCTGTTCGAATGAGATAATCAGCGGCGGCAGGAATCGAATCACGGAGCCGTCACGACCACCTTTCTCTACCATCAAACCACGCTCTAACGCAGCGCGCTGAATTTTAAGCGTTAGCTCACCATCCGCGAGTGGCTCTCCGAACTTATTCAGTTCCGTGCCTGGTTTGCGGATCTCAACGCCTAGCATCAAGCCTTTGCCACGTACATCTGCAATGCAGTTAACGCGCTTTTGAATCGCTTCTAAGCCATGACGTAAATACTGACCTGCAACATTCGCATGACCCACCAAGTCGTCACGCTCAATGATCTCTAACGCTTTCGCACCTGAAATCATTGCTAGTTGGTTTCCGCGGAAGGTACCTGTGTGTTCGCCTGGCTTCCACGTGTCGTGCTCTCTATTGATAACCAATAGAGACATCGGCAAGCCACCACCAATCGCTTTCGATAGACACAAGATATCAGGAACGATACCCGCCTCTTCAAACGCAAAGTTGTAGCCTGATTTACCAACGCCACACTGGATTTCATCAAATATAAGAAGAATGCCGTGTTCATCGCAGATTCGACGTAGCTCTCGCAACCAGAACGCTGGCGCTGGTACGACACCGCCCTCACCTTGCACTGGCTCAACGATCATCGCGGCAGGTTTCATGATGCCAGCTTCGTCATCATTAAGGAGGCGCTCAATATAGCGAATGCCCGCTTTAGCGCCTTCATCGCCACCCAAGCCAAAAGGACAACGTAAATCGTAAGGGAATGGCATAAAGTGAACATCAGACATCAGTCCGGTACGGCGCGCTTTGGTGCCCAAGTTGCCCATCATGCCCATGGTACCGTTGGTCATACCATGATACGCACCGCGGAAGGCAAACATGGTATTACGACCTGTCGTTTGCTTCGCTAGCTTAATTGCCGCTTCAACGGCATCGGCACCTGAAGGTCCACAGAACTGAATAACACTATTATCAGCCAATTCTTGCGGTAAAAAGTTCTTCACCGACTTAATAAAATGTGTCTTTGCTTCTGTCGGTATATCAAGCGTTTGGTAAGGCAGACCGGAATCTAGTTGCTCTTTAAGTGCTTGATTGATTTCTGGATGGTTATAGCCAAGCGCAAGTGTCCCTGCCCCGGCTAAACAATCTAAGAAGAGTTGTCCGCGTGTATCTTCCACCAAAGCGCCATAAGCTTGTTTAATTGCAATAGGTAAGCGACGTGGATAAGAACGAACTTCAGATTCATGCTGCTCTTGATCAAGCAGAACTTGATCAGGTGTTAGGTCGTGCAGACCTTCCAGCACCGGAATCTGGGTAGAAAATGGAGTTGCGATCTCAGCGTTCATTGCTGAGTTTTCGACTTCAAAGGCTGTGCTCATGATTTAATCCCTTGAAATGTAATAGTCCCCCTCTCATTTGCTTTTGACAAACTCGAGGTATAGCAAGCCATTCCGCGTAACTGGTAAATAACGCGTACAGCAAATCGCTCCATCATTGAGATGGATTACATGTAAGGAATTAGATCAAGGTTCAGTAATGCAACTGTCTTGTAAAACAGGGCATTGAGGAAGAACTAAGCTGATTAATGTATGTTTGTTAAGTGAGTTCAATGTTGGGTTTCCCATTCACATGCCACTATAGCGACATTAGTATCCCGTCTATCGACAAAAGAAATTGCCGATACCTACCCTACGCGATGCTCACTCAGCCCGAATGTGCACCTCGCGTATCCCCCAGAATGTCTCTTATTCGACTCACCTCCGAGATTGCGCGCGAAAATATCACAAAATAAAATCTTCTGGCAACAATTTTTCACTTTTGATTGTTAAATTATTTACTCATCTATCAAAAAAGAAGCCAGCACTCTTGCTGGCTTCTTTGCGACAAACATACCGACGTTAAGCTGCGTCAGTTTTTAGTAACTGCGTGAGCATTTCTAGTTCATCGGTGATCGTATTGTTATCAATCAGCCCTGCATCTGCAAAACTATCGTAGCTTCCCTCTAAGATAATCGTCTGCTCTCGTCCATCATCAGTCACAGTGAGTACGACATCATCTTCACTTAGCGTAACTTCAATTTGATCAACTAGGTCCGCAACTTCAACATTGTCGTCATCTTCGAGGATCTCACGTAGATCAATTAAGTCTGCGCCCAATTCAAAGTTATCAACTACGTCTGTCCCGTTATCAAGCGTTTCATCTAACCATTTAAATACGTTGCCATTCTCATCACCAAGCATCATTTGATTACCTAGTTGAGCGGTTAGTTCATCCCCTAACTCTGCAGAAAGGACGGTATATTCTGGTGACTCAGATACATCGATTGTGACTGTCGCCTCATTACTCACAGCTAAATCAGAATCTACTGCAACGTAATCGAATGTCACATCTTCAGTAATATCTTGGGTACCAGAGAGGTATCTAAACTCCCAGTTACCACCAGTAGAACTCAATTCCATTTGAGTAATTGGGTTATCTGGTGACGAGTAGCTAAATTCATAGAGAATTTGGTCATTACCTACATCACCTTCATCTTTTTGATATTGCTCTACATGCGTAGTTCCATCTGCAAAGGTATAAGTGACCTCAACATAAACGTTACTATTAGTGTTAAATGCCCCACCCATACCATCAAGACCAAACGTAACCACATCTAATGTGTTATCACTCAAATCGATGACTAGCGTCTCTTGAGCATTTAGGCCATTGCCGTCTGTATCACCGATACCCCATCCAACATGGTCAGGCCCACCAGTGTACTGTTTGAGAGGTTTGTCATTGTTATCGGTAATACTAATGCCAATAGTATTACCATTGTCGAGTGTAATAAGCCTTTCTGTATCGCTGACATACTCTCCCCAATTATAAAAACCGTCTTCGTCGAGAACGATGTCGTCTGGGTCACCACTAAAGCCGATTTCAAACGGGTCTCCAGTACCAGGCACATAACTAATGTTGTCCGGGTCAAACAACTTATTTGGATCAATGTCATTACCCAGAACATGCAAATCTGCTTCAGTAAGGACTCTTGTTTCTCCAAAGTCATCGGTATAGAGCAAAGTGCCATATTCAGGCAGCGCTGTGATCATGACATTGAGTTGAACATCGTTAAAATCGTCATCCTCGTCAGAGATATGGTCAAACTCTGCGACATCAGAATCGAAAACGATCGGAACAACGATGGCATCACCAGCATCCACATCGAAGTCTTCCGCTACTGGCAATTCATTCACATTTAATTCAGTTAACACCACATCGATATCGGTAGATTTTTGGATTCCAAACCCATCTACTTCTGTTGCGGTAACGATCAATGTATGGACATTTGCCAACGCCTCGAAGTTATTAGTAAAGGCTAAGACACCCGCTGAAGTTAAAGTTATAGATCCGCTATTAGAATCAATCGCAAATAACGGCTCATCACTATCGTTGGTTATGTTTCCGGTAATGCTATAGGTAACGTCTTCGCCATCAGCATCAGTTGCCAACACCGTACCGATAACATACTCATCGTTATTGTTCTCTAAGTAAGAGAATGAATACTGGTCACCATCATTCGCATCGAATACTGGCGCATTATCATCTACATTGAGCTCTTCAAGCGTTACTGCAACGTCTGTAGATTTTACTGGTCCAAGGCCATCAACTTCTGTAGCAGTCACAACAAGGCTATGTATATTGCTGGCAAGTTCAAAGTCATTAGTAAATGCAATCACCCCTGCGACTGTTAAACTAATTTGACCGCTACTTGGATCAATTTCAAACAGTGGTTCGTCTGCATCATTGACCACGTTTTCTTTAATGCTGTAAACAATCTCCTCACCATCTCCATCTGTAGCTGAGACGGTACCTATTACATATTCATCGCTAGAGTTTTCATCATAGCTAAAGTAGTACTCACCTTCTTGGTTGGTATCGTTGAAGATAGGGTCGTTGTCATCGAGGTTCAGCTCACTGAGCTCAACATTGATTTCCGTGGTTTTGACTTCGCCAAGCCCCTCTTCTTCCGTTGCCATCACCGTGATGTTGTGAACATTGGCAG
>NZ_CFHWOM010000020.1:0-59157 GCF_984391705.1 Vibrio sp.
CAACTTCTACAACACGTTCTACGACTTTCTCAACTTCCACTACTTTTTCTACTTCAACGATCTTCTCGACAGGCTTCTCAACCTCGACGATTTTCTCGACTGGTTTTTCAACCACTTTCTCGATCACTTTAGATTTACGCGATACTGCAATCAAAAGAAGTAAAACACTCGAAGCCGCTAGGCCTGCGTGAAGCATATCGAACGTTTGAGGAATCATTTGTAAATCGAATGTCATGACATTTCTCTTTTGTTTAGTTCAAGAGGCGATTGGCTCAATCAACTCTTGGGCTTTGTGCCCGATTATTCTGATAAATTGGGACGAATAGTAGCATATTCAATGCTGCTCGCTGCTAGATTTCCTTGAGAATCGTGGCCGTTTTGATTTGAGTGACGGCTTTTTGAGCGGTTTTACTACTAGAAAGTAACGTTTGAGTGAGGCGTGCGCCATTTTTGGTGCTGGACCGTTAATAACCCTTTATGTATCTGATTATTAAAAGCTAAGATAGCTTGGTATTTTAGCCGCGAATCAGCAAAACTATTATGTACTTAGGCACTCCTAAAAAGGTTCTATATCCTCTTATCACGTTTCTTCTCACTGTACTAGTGACCTCACTAGTTGTTTACTATTCGCATAAGTCTCAGTTGAAATACACTAACGCTTTGTTTAGCAACCTTGCAGAGCAGCAGGCGGAGAATCTATCTCAAGTATTAGAGAGTGATCTTCATTTTATAGGTGCTGGGGCAAATTTCTTCCACGCGACTAAACCAGAAAACTGGGGGCAGTTTCATTTATTTGCCGATGAATTAGTTTCTTCTTCCGATACGTTGATAGGTTTGCAGTGGATGCAGAGAGTAGGGAAATCGGAACTAGATTCGCATATCACTCAGGTACGTGAAACTTTTCCGAGTTTTAATCTCTATACCGTCCCTAAAGATGGACCCAAGACCATGGGTTACATCATGCCAAACGGTGAAGATATCTACATCGCTTCAGATATCTACCCACGCAGTGATGCCAATTTAAATCTACTTGGCTTCTACTCTTCTCGTGTCCGCTTTCAATTGATCCTCGATGGTATTAGAGCGACTGGGCAGCCAAATGTATCGGATAAGGTTCGATTGCTACAAGATGGTTTGGACAAGAGCTTGGAAAAAACTGGGTTATTGGTGTATCACCCTGTATTTGATGTCGAATCGGCAGAACACTTAATAGGTGTGGTTGTCGGAGTTATTCGGACAACTCGATATTTTGACAATTTAATAAGTCGTACGGCCTCAGGACAGCAATTACTGGTCAAAGTTACCGATATGGGGTTTGACGCAGAAGATGATCCAACTTTGTATGAAAGTGAAGGTTGGAACTCCGGCCAAGGTTTGGAGATCAGTAAGACCATTGTTTTACCCAATCGAGAGTGGATTATCGACTTCAAACTGGCAAGCCGTGTTACTAACAATGATCGCTTGGTCTTAATCAGTATTGGCTTAGGTGGGCTCGTTATCGCCTGCTTGCTTGGCTATATTGTCTATCTGCAAGTTAGAGATAAAGAGTATCTATCGGTAATGTTGGATGAGCGAACGGAAGAGCTCCAGTTTATGGTTAATCATGACGCTTTGACGGGGCTTCGTAACCGACGCGCATTCAATGACCGTTTAAGTCAAGTCATCGCGCAGGAACAATGCTTTGCGCTGGTCACTTTTGATATTGATAAGTTTAAGGTGCTTAATGATAGCTTCGGTCACGTTGCCGGTGATGAGATGCTTATCCATGTCGCTAATATCGTCAGCGAAAATCTAGTCGATGGTGATTTGTTTTACCGAATAGGCGGTGATGAGTTCTGCATTATTTCCTCCGTGACGGAGTGTTCTAAGCTTTACAATTACCTTAATGATATTGGTCGATTAGTGGCGACGTCTCATCATCAATACGATATCCATAAGATCCGTTGTTCACTAAGCATTGGCGCGGTTGTTCGCGTATCGGAATCTGAAGAGGATATCCTTAAAAAAGCGGATACGCAGTTGTATAAGAGTAAGAAAGCAGGGCGTAACCGGGTCACTGTTGAAGAATAACTAATCAGTTGATGAGACAAAATTCGAATTGAGCGCTGTTCTCATGTAGAATCGCGCCCTTTCAGGTAGTTTAAGTAAGGCGAGTGATGAACCATAACCGTATAGTTTGTTTCGATTTAGAAATGTGCTGTTGGAATGAAAACGGTGTCGGTACGACAGGTGAAATCATTGAGGTAGGATTGGCGGAAATCGATCTGGTCAAAGGAGAGATCGTAAAACGCGCTCAATACTACGTTAAGCCTGAACAAGACGAAGTATCATTGTTTTGTGTAGAGCTAACAGGTATCACGCCACGAAAAATTGAAAAGCAAGGCCGTCCGCTAGAGGAAGTGCTCAAATCTATGGTGAAAAACTTTGGTGGTTCGAACAAGATTTTCGCTTCTTGGGGACGAGATGATGTCGTCTTGGCGAAAGAGTGCGAAGCGAAGGGTATTGAGATGCCGTTCAAAGAGTTTATTAACCTTGCGACTTTGTACCGCATTCAAAACCGCCTAAAGGATAAACGCATTGGCCATCGTGCGGCTCAAGAGTCTAAAGGTATTGAGTGGGAAGGGCGCCAGCATTCAGCGTATGTCGATGCCCACAACTTAGCGAAGCTCGCATTAACTATGCTTTAGAGATATTAAAAAGGGAGCGATGAGCTCCCTTTTCTATTTGAGGTGATCGAGTCACCTTTTACAGCTTAGCTTTTTTGCACTTAGGATAAATTTGAAGGTTATATTCCGCCGCATATTGAGTTAAAAGCTGGCGCTTTTCCAACTCCTCATCATTTCTCACGACGTCACTTACTCCTTCGATGATTTTTACCCCGCATAACTCAGCGGCAAACGCTCTTTCCTCGGTCTCGATGCCAGGAAGAACATTACCGCGTCCAGGCATTTGAAAAAGCCGATAGTCATCATTGCTTAGTGCACTTTGTGCATCAGCTTGTGCTTGCTTTTCAGCAGCACAACCACTCAAGATAATTAGAGCGAAAGGCAGAGCTTTTTTAATCATGTTTTCTCCTTAGCCCAAATGCTGCAAGCATTAACAAACCGAACCAGCTTACGCTGCCACCGCTACCACCGCCACTAGATGATGATGTACTGCCACTAGTGGTTGGTGCGGCTGCGACATTAATGGTTACCATTGCTGTAGCTGTTTGAGACGCTTCATCACGGATTGTGTAGGTGAATGAATCAACTCCGGAGAAGCCTTGCGAAGGCTGGTAGCTTACCTCTGTACCAGAGTTAATTAGAGTTCCAGTGCCAGTGTAATTGATCGCTGTGATCGCTAATTCACCTTGCCCAGCATCATTTGCAAGTAAATCTAACAAGGTTGCTGCGCTATTATGGTTTAGATCGTAACTATCATTCGTTGCTGAAATGGTCGCCGTGTTTGAGTTCACCGTGATAGTCAGTGTTCCTGTAGACGTTTGGTTTATTCCATCAACAATAGTATAAGTGATGGTTTCACTGCCAACAAAGCTCGCTTGTGGTTGGTAGCTAATCGCTTCATCAGTATAAGAAGCGGATCCCGTGCCAGTGTAGTTAATTGCAGTGATCTTAAGTGTCCCTTCACCTCTATCGTTTGCTAGCACATCGAATGATGTTTCAGCGCTATCTTGAATAACAGTAAACGCATCATCAACCGCTCTTGCTTCTTCAGGAAGCGCCACTGAAAAGCCCTTCGAAACAGCGTAGAAGATGTTGTCGCTACATTGGATCATTAAGCGCGCGTTGTTGAACGCTTGGCTAGGGAAGTTTACTGGCTCTGAACCATCATTGTTGGTTGCAGAAATCAAGGTTTGATCGAATGTTACACCGCCATCTGTCGATAATAGAATATCAACCGCAGAACAATTTATTGGTAGTTGCGCAGTGCCAGCGACATTCCACTCGACATTCGCAATTCCTGCTATAGTTGAACCGGCGGTAGGAGTGATGACTGTAAATGGACCACTGTTACCATCAACAGTTATGCGTGTATCATCACTTGATACACCACCATTGCCATCTCTTACTGTGAGCCTGAAGTTTAAATCTCGGCTCGTCGTTGCGTATGTTTCACCTTTGGCTAGCGTACCATCAATCACATCTTCCAATCTTGGTAAATAACGCTTAGGTTCCGCCGTAGGCATCCAAGATCGGAATAGCGGACCACTACCAAAATCGGTGGTAAGGTTTGAGGTGCCTGTACCTGAATCCATCTGTTCCCAAACATAAGTTAGGCTGCCTGTGCCCGTCGCTGAGCCAGTTAACACCAGAGGCGTGCTCGCTGGAACGGTATAATTGTTACCTGCATTGACCGCCGGTACTTCGGTCGCAGAAACGTCAACTGTTCCACAACTCTGAGTCGCTAGGTAGTCGTTAATCTCTTTAATGCTTGCAGCGTGGAAGTAGGCATCCGAGTTAACTTGCAGATCGTCGTCGCCACAGATACCAGCGTACGCCATGATGGTGCTACCACTACCGGGCTCGAAAGCCGTTGGATTGTTGCGGTTGCCGCCTTCACAGTTGTACATGTTGCCGTTGAATGTGTGGTTTGCGCCAAACTGGTGACCCAGTTCATGGGCTACATAGTCGATATAAAACGCATCGGTTTCTGGATCAGAGCGACCTGTTACACCTGCCCCTTTTCGAAAATCATCACATACAGCACCTAGCGCGGCCAAACCACCCCCACCGGTGGTAAAGATATGACCAACATCGAATGCGTCACTACCAAATTTACTCGTTAGATCATTGTGGTTGCGACCAATGTCGAGACTCGCATCAGAGTCAGTAAACGGGTCGGTCGACGGATTGGTGTATATATTGAAATTCACCAACTCAAGCTGTATCGCTAGATCTGACTTGTAAACCTGATTAACCCTGTTGATAGCTGTGGTAATAGCTGAACGTGTTAAAGCCTCCGTGCCACCGTGATACCGTGAATACTCGCCCGTTGTCGAAACAATCAATCGATAGGTACGAGACTCAATATTCGCTCGCGCAGCGACGCGATTCTTTTCTGTGTCAACTTGGTTGTTTTGTAGATACGTTAAAACCTGATCCTGGAATGGGCTAGAGAGAGTGTGATTGTAAGACACATAGTGACCCGAGCCATCAGGCTTTGGCTCAACATAAACATACTTGCCATTGTGGCTAAACATGCCGTGGAATCCCTTCGGCGTGTAATCAAATCGACCTTGGATACTAGTATCACCAACCGCATGGCCGACATATGTTTTTAGCTCTGGGTACTTTGCCTGCATTTCAGGCGAGAGGATGGAGTCGTAGGCTAAAACAAAGTCGACCAATTCTCCGTCTGGTAAAGGGACTTGAAGCGTTAAACTGCCTTTAGCTTGGCCGTTTACAAAATGACTTTCTAGCTTACCTGCGTCAACCGAAAAGGTCATAGATGATTTATCATCCGTCGACCTTTCAGAATAAACAGATTGCCAAAGTTCACTGGATAAGGCGTTCGCATTGAACATAAATGAGAGGGATATTGCGCCAACTAACTTACTGTACTTCATTATAAATCTCTGGTGTATCTACTACGTGAGTTGAATGTTTCACGAAACTATTATAATTGGAGTGAATGCTCAATAATTTATAAATACATGCAGTGATTTATGTAACCGACTTCTAGCTTTTTCTATATTGAATTAGGTTGGGGATTACATGGTGTAGTGAAAGCGTAAACCCTTCGCGTAAATAGGAATGGTATGAAACGCTCACGACTTTTGGCTGATGGTTTTATTGCTTGGTAGGCTAACGCTATTACTCGGGCTTGTTTTCAGTTGCGGAAAGTTTGGCGCGAATAAACTCACTGTGGTCGACGTAAAGCAATTCCGCTGTTTTTCGAATCACAGAGTCTTCGAGTGGGTCAATCTCACCATCAGCATTTGCCACTTCCCACATGGCTTTTATCAACTCAAATCGAGTCTCTTGAGTGAGCTCTCTTAACTGAGAGGTAAAATCATAGAGTGATGCCGATTGCTTGCTTTGGGCGCGAGCTCGAGATATCAGAGCCTGCGCGCTCGAATCTTCTAGCCCTAACAGGCGGGATAACAAAGTCAGTTTTGCTTCTTCTTCACGTTGATCTATATGGTGATCCGCTCCCGCGACTTCGCACAGTAAGCATGCGATAGCGAGGTTCGGGTCGCTCGCCGCGTGATTGCCTAAATCCTGCCCTTCGAGCAACTGTTTAAATAATTTTGTAATGGAATTTAGCATATCGATCGCCTCAATTTGTTCTCTAACTTTATAGATAGTGTTAATCAAAGACGATCACAAGAGGCTTTACAGAAACCTTACGTTTCTTTTATCACTGGGAACTCTACTTCTTGATAATTTCCGGTCAAAATCGAGATACGCTCCGGCTTACCATGTGCGTCCAGTTTAAGCTCACCAATGGCGCTGGTGTTGACCAATCTGCGCACGCCATCGGTGTTTGGATCGCGCTTATAGACTTTGAGGCGTTTCCGCTTGGTGAAAAAGTTGAGCGGAGAGCGGGGTGAATAGAGTAATCGGTCTGCGTGATCACAAATACCAAGCAATGGTTCTGGGAATTGGTTCTTAAACCCACTACAGGTAATTTGATAAATATTTGGACTGGATTTACGAAAACGCAGCTTTATGTCATAGGCAAAAGAGTAGTGCACATCACCGGATAAAATGACAAAGTTGGTTGGCGTTTTTGTATGGGTGAAAATACTTAATAACGTGTTCGCACTGCCTGGGTGAGCCATCCAGTTTTCCGCGTCAATGAGTAGAGGCTGCCCAAGCATTGTCATCCCTTTTTGCAATGCTTCTATGAACTTAACGCCAAACATTGGTGCAGCAGAGACAATGATAACTTTGTCTTGATACATCAATTCTTGTTGAAACTCGATCATTGCTTCCCAGTCCATCAGGCCTGAGGGCTTGTTCATACGCGACTCAGAGCGCCATCGTCGAGTGCGAGTGTCTAAGACGACAACTTTAGGCGAAGTATGGATGGTGTAGTGCCATTTCTCAAAAGTATACAGATACTGAATAAAGTTATCTTGGTGCGTAGCTGTTGTCGAATGAAAATATTGGTTAGCGACGTCAAGAAACTCTTGGTTAAAGTTGCCTGGCTCGTTGCCCCATCCCTGACACAGCCAGTAAGACAGTAAGCCGTTTCCAATAATTCGCTTGGCAAACGGATTTTCGTAGGCCGCTTTTTCCCAACCGATGGTTAAATTCCAATCATCAGTAACATCGTGATCGTCAAAAATCATGTAAGTAGGGATGTGCGCAAACAAGCGCTGTACACTTGGCAACCCTGCGACAAACTTATCAATGATCTTTTTTTCTTCTCGCCACTTTTGTTGCCATGCGGGACTAAGTTGTTGACCACCTTGGGTAAACTGCGACTCCATCAAGCGACTAGGGTTGATGTTTTGCCAAAGCACTGGTGACCAAACAAGCAGGTACATGGCGAAAAATTCAGAGAAAGTGATTAAGTGATTCTCGCATTCTCTTGAACTAAAAATAGGCGCGTGACGCTTGGGAAAAAACGTGGTTAACCAGTGACCATCATCGACATAGTGAGGAAGCAATTTATCGCGGCCATAATAGAAATCTTTGTGTTGGCGCAGTTCGTCACAGTTGGCGATAGGACCATGGTGAAACACTTCTTTTGGCAAGCCAAGTAAATCAATCACTTGATCAATGGCATCTAATGTTGGCCCTGCAACGTGGTCTGCATATATTTGGTCACCACTCATCATTAATAAGTCAGGCCTTTCTTCAAGTGGAAGAGACGCGACCTTTTTGTCAGCAGCGACGAGGGCGTCTGGACTTGGGTGATGGGGGTTGCGGCATGAACCATGTAAAACATAGTCAGCCTTGTCTGAGATGATAATGCTAGGGCGTTGTTCACCTTGGTAACAAAGGTGCGGAGCCAACTGCGTGAGCGGTCCAAATTGAGTTATAAAATCGTAACTTAGGGCTGTGTTTGTAGGAAAGTCATGGCGAAAATCAGCAAGGGTGACATAAGCATGCTTACCTACTTGAATTGAATGACAATCCTCCACCTTAAATTGCGTGATCTCATTTTGATCAAGTGGATGATAAAGTGAAAAATGGCCCTGAATTGGCTCACGAGTCACGAGCCAAAAGACAAGCTGATTGTGGGTTGCTTTACGTAAGATCGGGCCTGCGATCAAGAATGGGATTGTATTCAATGTCATTGATTAGTCTGTTGGGTCTTCAGGTACTTCTGGGTCTTCAAGTATTTCGATCACTTCAGAGCTGGATAGTTCATGGCCCATCAAAAAAAGCGCCAGCATCGCGTCCGCTTTTGTTTTTGTATCAGAACTCTCTTCTAAGATTTGCTCAAAACGGTGACGAATCATATCGATTTCGTGTTCAACAAAACCACGGCCTTCTTCGTCTCCTTGCGATTCTTCTGGTGCTGTATCGAATTGTAAAAACAGCAACTCTCCATTTAATTCACTATCGATGAGCCGCTCTGGTAACCACTCTTCACCGCAGACCACATCTGGATCGATGTCTTCTGGAAGAGATTCTAGCAATTTCTTTAACTTTGATGCTTTCACAATTTTATGATTTAGGAGAACATATATTCTTATTTTAACGACGAATTGCTAATAATCATAAGCATTAAGTGACTCAATAGGTTAATTATTGAGTCTTTAGGACATAAAAATGACAAATCAGTGGAAAATTTGCCGCGCGGCAGTGGGTATTGGCGCAGCTTTTCTTTCAACTTCGACTTTTGCCACAGAATCTTCAGCCGTCAGTGAGCAGGAATGGGGGATTGCGGCAATGTATCGTACGGCATCCATTCCGTTCGAAACAGACAAAGGGGATCAAACGGTGAGTACGTTTGTTCCAATGATGTATTTCGATAATGAGTATGTCTTTATCGATGGACTTGAAGGCGGTTTCCATCTTTACAACTCGGAAGATGAAAAGTGGCAATTGAATGCACTAACCCGATTACGATTTGTCGATATTCCTAAGTACTTCCAAAATGCGAATGAAGGTGACTCTGCGGATTTTGGTTTACAGCTTCGTTATCAGGTTGATAACAATTGGCACGTCGATACTGAAGTAATGACGGATGACGAGTATCGCGTTCACGGTAATCTACGAGTTTCTGGCGAATTTGAATCAGGAGACTGGGAGCTAAAACCGAGAGTAAGCCTGCGTTATAAGGAAGCAGAGTTCAACAGCGTTTACTATGGGTTTTCTGAGTACACTGACGATCGTATTGGCGCGGGTGTTGATATCAATGTTGGTTTAGATGCTCGTTATCATGTGATTTCTAACTTGTATTTGCTCGGCTCGACCAGTATTACTCGTCTTGATGACAACGCCTATAACTCTCCGCTTGTTGAAGACCGCTTTGAAGGTGAGTTGTTTGTTGGCTTTGGGTTCTTTAACGATAAGACGAAAGCCCCTAAATCTGAGTTGACTAATAAGCGTTACTGGCGCGTCGCCCATGGTTGGGCAACGCCATCCAATATCGGTGAAATCTTCTCATTTGAAAGTGAGAAGGATGAATACAACAACCAAATGACGTCATTGTTTTACGGTCACCCGTTAACAGATGAATTGTTTGGTTTGCCTATTGATATCTATTTGACGCCTGGACTTGTGCACCACTGGTCTTCAGACGTGCAAGGCGCAAGTACCGAATATGTTGCCGCGATTAAAGCGTACTACACCTTCAACTGGCCGACGCAATGGCGATTTGGTGTAGCGGAAGGTTTGTCGTACATCGACAACATTACTTATATTGAGCAAGATGAGATGGACAGAAAGGGTTATACAGCGAGCCATCTACTCAATTACTTGGATTTCTCATTCGATGTCAACATGGGTGATTTGTTTAATGCACCAGAGCTAAACAACATGTGGTTTGGCTATTCGCTCCACCACCGTAGCGCTATCTTTGAAAAAGCCTCTCAGTTTGGACGTATAAAGGGTGGCAGTAACTACAACAGCGTCTACCTACAGTTTGATTTCTAATTGACGAATCATCAGATTACGCCTGTAGTCAATTGGTTACGGGCGTTTTTTTTTATACGTACAAATAGCTTGTGATACAATTCACGCAGTTTTATGTAATGAAAAAGAATAGGAAACGCTTTGACTTCGTCACAGCCTAAAAAATCTGTCGAGACTGAACAGAAAGCGCTAGCGAACAGCGCAGCATCACTTCGGAAAGCACTCACGCAATGTATGATGCGTGACCGCTTTCGTTTAAGTAAACGTATTGCTGGTGCCAATAAAATTAAAAAAGATGCCGCTCGCAATGCTGTCTTCGATGAGATCGCGCTAGACATCGCTAAATCTATGATGGAAGTAGAACAACGTGCGAATGCTCAGCCAACCATCGAATACCCGGAAATCCTGCCAGTAAGTCAGAAGAGAGACGATATTGCGCAAGCGATCGAGGAAAACCAAGTGGTCATCGTTGCGGGTGAAACGGGTTCGGGTAAAACCACTCAGCTGCCAAAAATTTGTGCTGAACTTGGTCGCGGTAAGTTCGGTCTGATTGGTCATACTCAGCCTCGTCGTCTTGCGGCGCGTTCGGTTGCAAACCGTATTGCCGAAGAGATGGAAACCAAGCTTGGTGAGTTTGTTGGTTACAAGGTTCGATTCAACGATCAGATCTCTGAAAATACCCAAATCAAATTGATGACGGACGGTATCTTGCTGGCTGAAATTCAGCATGACCGCTTCTTGAATCAATACGACACCATCATTATCGATGAAGCGCACGAGCGCAGCCTTAACATCGATTTCATCTTGGGTTACTTGAAAGAGTTGCTGCCACGTCGTCCTGATCTGAAAGTGATCATCACGTCAGCAACCATCGATCCTGAGCGCTTTTCAAAACACTTCAACAATGCACCAATCATTGAAGTGTCAGGTCGTACTTATCCAGTAGAGACGCGTTATCGCCCACTTGGTGGTGAGGATGAGAGCGATCGTGATCAACTTGAAGGTATTTTCGAAGCGGTAGATGAACTGTGTGATGAAGGCTTAGGTGACATCCTGATCTTTATGAACGGTGAGCGAGAAATTCGCGATACTGCTGATGCTCTGTCAAAACGTAATTTGAAGAGCACGGAAATAGTACCGCTTTATGCGCGTTTGTCGGCGGGTGAACAGAACAAGATTTTCCAACCTCATGCTGGTCGCAGAATCGTACTGGCAACCAACGTAGCGGAAACATCATTAACCGTTCCAGGTATAAAGTACGTGATTGATCCGGGTACCGCTCGTATCAGCCGTTACAGTTACCGTACTAAAGTTCAGCGTCTTCCAATCGAGCCAGTTTCTCAGGCGAGTGCGAACCAGCGTAAAGGTCGTTGTGGTCGTGTGGAAGAGGGCATCTGTATACGCCTATACTCTGAGGATGATTTTAACTCGCGCCCCGAGTTTACCGATCCAGAGATCCTTCGTACTAACCTTGCATCGGTTATCTTGCAGATGACAGCTCTTGGTTTGGGTGATATCCAAGCGTTCCCATTTGTGGAAGCGCCTGATAAACGTAACATCCAAGATGGTGTTCGTTTGCTTGAAGAGCTTGGCGCGATTAACGCTGAAGCGAAAGACCCGAAGAAACGTTTGACCAGTATTGGTCGTCAGCTTGCACGTCTACCTATCGACCCGCGCTTAGCGCGTATGGTACTGGAATCACCAAAGTATGGTGCGACCAAAGAGTTGATGATCATTGCTTCAGCGCTGTCTATCCAAGATCCTCGTGAACGTCCAAGCGACAAGCAGCAATCTTCGGATGACAAACACAAACGTTTCTTCCATGAAGAATCAGACTTTCTGACGTTTGTGAATTTATGGGATTACATCCAAAAGCAGCAGAAGAAGTTATCAGGTAATCAGTTCCGTAAGCAGTGTAAACAAGACTACTTGAACTATCTGCGTGTGCGCGAGTGGCAAGATGTCTACTTCCAGATTCACCAGTCGATGCGTGAAATGGACTTTAAACTCAACGATGAACCGGCGAGTTACCAAGGTGTGCACTCAGCAATCTTAGTGGGTTTGCTTTCTCATATCGGTATGAAAGATCAAGAGAAAAATGAATACCAGGGCGCTCGTAACGCTCGTTTTCATATCTTCCCTGCGTCTGGCTTGTTTAAGAAGCAACCGAAGTGGATTATGTCAGCTGAGTTGGTAGAAACCTCAAAATTGTGGGGGCGCATTATTGCCAAAATCCAACCAGAATGGATTGAGCCAGTAGCTAAGCACCTAATCAAACGCAGTTACAGTGAGCCACATTGGTCGAAGAAACGTGCCGCTGTTATGGCGTACGAGAAAGTGATGCTTTACGGAGTACCTATTGTACCGAAGCGCTTGGTTAACTATGGCAATATTGATGCGACGGTCAGTCGTGAAATCTTTGTACGCAGTGCGCTGGTGGAAGGAGAGTGGGAGACTAAGCACACCTTCTTTAAGCAAAACCGCAAACTTCTCCAAGAGGTCGAAGAGCTTGAACATAAGTCTCGTCGCCGCGATATTTTGGTGGATGATGATGAGCTGTTCGATTTTTATGACCAACGTGTAGGAACGGAAGTCGTTTCAGGAAAACACTTCGACACATGGTGGAAGAAAGCATCGAAAGAGAACAGCGAATTGCTGAACTTTGAAAAAGAGATGCTGTTCAGAGGTGATGCAAGCCATGTTACGGATTTAGACTACCCGAACTTTTGGTTTCAAAATAACCTAAAGCTCAAACTAAGTTATCAGTTTGAGCCGGGTGATGACAGTGATGGCGTAACGGTTCATTTGCCGTTGCCGATCTTAAACCAAGTAGAACAAGCTGGTTTTGACTGGCAGATTCCTGGCTTGCGTCATGAGCTAATTGTCAGCCTGATTAAATCACTGCCAAAAACAATCCGTAAAAACTTTGTTCCGGCTCCGAACTATGCAGATGCGTTCTTGGCGCGCTCGACTCCAATGGAAGCTCCGCTGCTGGATTCTTTAGAGAAAGAGTTACGCAGAATGACGGGTGTTGAGGTGCTGCGTGAAGATTGGAATATGGATCAAATTCCAGACCACTTAAAGGTGACTTTCCGAGCCGTTGACCATAGAAATCGTAAACTGAAAGAGAACAAAGATCTCCATGAGTTGAAAGAAAGCCTTAAGGATAAAGTTCAAGAAACTCTATCTAAGGTGGCCGATGATGATATCGAACAGCAAGGTTTACATACTTGGAGTTTTGGTGAGCTGCCTAAAGTTTATCAGCAAAAGCGCGGAGGCTACGATGTTAAAGCTTATCCAGCTATCGTAGACACCAAAGACAGCGTTGAAATTAAGCTGTACGAGACGGAGTACGAGCAGGTCACTGCGATGCAGGCAGGTCAGCGTCGTCTGATCTTGCTGAATGTACCGTCGCCGATTAAGTATTTGCACTCCAACTTGCCGAATAAGTCTAAGTTGGGCCTGTACTTCAACCCTTACGGTAAAGTGCTGGATCTGATTGACGACTGTATCGCGTGTGGTGTTGATAAGCTAATTGAAGAGCAGGGCGGCTTGGTTTGGGAACCGGAAAAGTTCGATGCGCTGAAAGAACATGTCCGTGCTGAACTTGGTGATACGGTGGTAGAGATTGCCCAGCAAGTGGAAACGATTCTGACGACCGCGTTCAACATCAATAAGAAGTTGAAAGGTAAGATTGATTTCACGATGGCGTTTGCGTTATCGGACATCAAAGCGCAAATAGAAGGATTGATCTTCAAAGGCTTCGCCACGGAATGTGGATGGAAGCGCTTGCCAGATATTTTGCGTTATATGCGTGCTATCGAGCGTCGAATGGAAAAACTACCAATCGATCCGAACAAAGACCGACTACACATGTTAAAGATTGAGTCGGTTGCCAATGATTACAAAGAATTACTCAACAAGATTCCAAAAGGAATGGTGGTACCAGAAAACGTCAAAGAAGTACGTTGGATGATAGAAGAGTTGCGTGTAAGTTTCTTTGCTCAGCAGCTAGGCACGCCATATCCTGTTTCCGATAAGCGCGTTAAAAATGCAATAGAAGCTTGTTAGGTATATAAATTGCATTAAAACAATAACAGGATAGTTTTTTGACGAACGTTGGCAGTGGGTTGCCGCATGGTGGCACTGCCGAATGACATGACAAGAAGGTTAATTATGAAAAAGACACTTTTAGCACTGGCGCTGATTGGCGCATCGGCTACAGCTTCTGCGGACTCTTGGATTTATGGTAGTGCAAGTGTCGGTCAAGCTACCATTGGCGGTGAGACGGCCTCTTCGTACAACGTACACGTTGGTACCGGAATCCTACCGTTTATTGGCCTTGAAGCGGGTTATCAAACTTTCGGAGAGTTTACTGACGCGCGTTACGATGGCAAAGACCTTGATTTGGAAGGCTCTGCGCTTTACTTTGCTGCTAAACCAAGTATTGATTTTGGCCCACTGCATGTTTACGCAAAAGCAGGTCTACATTCGTACAAGTTGGAAGACAGTAGCGCAAACTTTGAAGAAGATGAGATCGACATGATGTATGGCGTAGGTGCCGAATACTTTATGGCTGGTCCAATTTCTGTAGGTGCAAGCTACAATGTATTTTCTATGAAAGATGATGACGTGAAGAACTTCTCGCTAAACGCGACGTTCCACTTCTTATAACGATTCATCCTCTTTTAGATTGATACCCAGCAATCTTGCTGGGTATTTTTATGTGCCTATATGGTATGTTGTTTGTTTTGTGTTTGGGATATATAAAATGAAAAAAACACTTTTGGCTCTTATGGTTATGGGCGTTTCAGCTTCAGCTTCAGCTGATTCATGGCTATACGCTGGTATTCAAGGTGGTAAATCTAACTTAGAGAGCGAAAGTTCTACGGCATATGGTGTACATGTCGGTACTGGTATCCTTCCTTTGATTGGTCTTGAAGCGGGTTACTTTAATCATGGTTCTATCGACTTAGAAGCTCGTAATATTAGTGGAAGTGCTGATTTTACGTCTTTCTACGCAGCTGCTAAGCCGAGCATCGATTTTGGTCCTCTACACATTTATGCTAAGGGCGGTCTCAACACGTATAACGTTGAGTTTACTGGTGATTTAAGCTCGATTTCTAATGATTCAGGTGTTGGTCTGATGTACGGTTTTGGTGCTGAGTACAACATTCTTCCTGGCCTAACCGTTGGTGCTAGCTACCAGTCCTTTGGTTTTGAGGTTGATGGTAGTGGCGAAAACGTGGACAGTTTTACGCTAAATGCGACGTTCCACTTCCTATAAATAGAACGAACAGATACTTAAGGCGGCCATCGGTCGCCTTTTTTTGTGCGAGATTTGTCGTCCAAATCACTATACAAGGATTGGTTTTTGGTTTATTTTGAACGATTGTTCAACCATTTTGGGAGATGAATGGATGACTAGAGTGAAACTGTATTATATCTACGATCCTATGTGCTCTTGGTGTTGGGGGTACAAACCCACTTGGCAAAAAATAGAAAGCGCGATAGAAGGATTCGTCGATATCCAATATTTAGTGGGTGGCTTAGCTCCTGATTCCGACCAGCCAATGCCTATCGATATGCAGCAGCAAATCGCTTCTTATTGGAAAAGGATTGAAGATTATCTAGGTACAGAGTTTAACTATGATTTTTGGTCCAATAACACTCCGCGCCGTTCTACTTACCCTTCCTGCCGAGCGGCACTTGCTGCTCGCAAACAGGGCAAAGAAAAAGAGATGATAGAAGGGATTCAGCATGCCTATTACTTAGAGGCGAAAAATCCAAGTGACAATATGGTGTTGTTTGACGTTGCCCGAGAAATTGGATTGACGATGAAAACGTTTGAAGAACATTATCATTCAACTCGTTTAGATTCAGAGTTTCAGGAGGAGATGAAGTTTGTTCGTAGAATTGGGGGCAATAGTTTTCCCTCTTTGTTCTTGGAAACTGAAAAGGGCATTGTTGAACTACCAATAAATTATCAGGATGCTAATGAGACTTTGGTTCAAATCCAAAGTTTATTGAAATAAAAAAGCCACTCCATCAAGGAGTGGCTTTTCGTTGAATCGATGAGCTTACGCTTCTTGTTTTTGCAACTCAGCGTCTTTTTGTTCGTCTTCAATTAGAGCGTCAACGATAACCGCACACGCAGCGTCACCTGTGATGTTAAGCGCAGTACGAATCATATCGAAGATACGATCAAGAGCGAACAGCAGTGGTAGACCTTCGATTGGAATGCCAGCCGCAAGAAGAACCGCAACAACTAGGAAAGATGGGCCTGGAACACCAGCTTGGCCTACGGCACCTAATGTAGAAGTGACGATGATAGCGATGTAAGCGCCCATACCTAGGTCGATATTGAATAGTTGAGCAAAGAAGATCGCAACCAAACCGTAGTAGATTGCGTTGCCAGACATGTTGATTGTCGCACCTAGAGGGAGAACGAATGAAGCTGTTGAGTTCTTCACGCCTAGCTCATGCTCTACAGTATCTAGTGTTACTGGCAGTGTTGCCATTGATGACGCTGTAGATAGTGCAACCGCTTGAGGCTTCTTCATCGCTGTTAGGAACTTCTTAGCAGAAGTCTTAGTGAAGATGTGCACCATTAGCGGGTAAGCGACAAAACCGAAGATTAGAATTGCGGCAACGTAAACAACAAATAGTTTGAACACAACCATAAGTGCGCCAAAACCAAACGTGCCTACTGCTTCAGCCATTAGACCAAACACACCAATCGGTGCGATGATCATAACCTTGTTAATCATCCAAACCATTGCATCAACAATTGCGTTAACGCCATTGATGATAGGCTCACGCTTTTCTTTCGCTTGCTTAGAAATAGCAATGCCAAAGAACATACAGAAAACAAGGATTTGTAGAATATTCGCTTCGTTCAGTGATTGGAAAACGTTGGTTGGGATCATACCAGTGATGGTTGCCCAGAAAGTAGGTAGTTCACCTTTCGCAGCGTATTCTGATGAGAACATGCCTTCGACGCCTGATACGTCGATGCCCATGCCAGGTTTAAACACTTCGCCCATGAATAGAGCCAGCGCTACAGCCAGTGCAGAAGTTAGGCCGAAGTAACCAAGAGTCACAACACCAACTTTGCCCGCAGATTGGCTGTTACCAAGGCCTGCAGCACCAGAGATAAGTGCAACTGCGACCAAAGGGATAACCAGCATTTTGATTAGATTAATGAAGATCGCACCTAGTGGAGCGAACATAGTTGCACTGTCTCCCATGAAGGCACCAACGGCAGTACCCACAATCATGGCGATGACGACTTGCACACCAATATTGCTTAGCAAACTCTTTTCTTTTAACACTTCCATAACCTCTGTGCTAATTAAAATTAAAAATCCAGAATTACCATCTGAGTAGAAACTCAAAAATGGTTAATAATTTCGTCTCGCTTTTTACACGTTATTTTTACAATTGGCAATATGCCTAGAGGCTGACAGTTGGATTTAAAGACAGATTTATTGACAAGCGACAATTTTTTAACCAATAGCAAACGTTTGCTTGTTACTGGAGGAAGTGTTTACTGAATTGGACTTTATAAAAGTATTGGTATTTTGAATGGTTGGGAAAGGGGAAGAATGTTAAATAAAAGATCGGTTTACTCATTATTTAAGAAACCGATCTCATAGATGTTTAGATGGCTAACATGCTACTTTTGTGTTGCAGCCTTCATGGAAGATACAAAATCTGCGAGCTGATTTAACATCTCTTCGGGTTGGTCTGTATGAGATTCAATGATCTTCACCACAGCTGAACCAGAGATGGCACCCGCTGCGCCTGACTCTAAGGCTTGTTTAACTTGCGCTGGTTCAGAAATACCAAAACCAAGTAATGCAGGTGGTGCATCAAATTGGTTGAGTTTTTCTAGCATATGGCCAACTGGCATATTTGCTTTTGTTTCTGCTCCAGTAACACCTGCGCGAGAAAGCAGATAAGTGTAACCACCTCCTAACTCAGAGACCTGTTTCAGAGTATCATCGCTTGCTGTCGGTGGTGCAATGAAGATTGGATGAATACCAAACTTCTCAGCCGCTACCACAAATTCTGCACTTTCATTGGTTGGTACATCAGCAATCAAAACTGAATCAATGCCCGCTTTTGCGCAGCGCTCATAGAAGTTTTCGATACCACGAGAGTAAACAAGGTTTGCGTACATCAGAAGGCCGATTGGAAGATCAGGGTACTTCGCTCGAATCTTACCGATTTGCTCAAAACAGATATCTGGCGTGGCGCCTGAGTCTAATGCACGAATGTTAGCGCCTTGGATCGTTGGGCCATCCGCAAGAGGATCTGAGAATGGAATACCGAGTTCTAGGGCATCTGCACCCGACTCAACCAGTGTTTCCATGATCTTGTAAGATTGCTCTGCATTTGGATCGCAAACCGTTACGAACGGTACAAATGCGCCTTGGTTTTTCTCGTTTAGGCGCGTAAACATCTTTTCATAACGGCTCATTAGATCACTCCTTTTTCTTCTAGGATGGCGTGTACGGTGAAGATGTCTTTGTCGCCACGGCCAGACAGGTTCACGACCAGTAACTGTTCTTTTTCTGGATTTTCACGAGCCATACGCAGTGCGTGCGCTAGTGCATGGGAAGACTCTAGGGCTGGGATAATCCCTTCACTGCGAGCAAGCTCTTGGAATGCATCTAATGCTTCGTCGTCTGTCACGTTGTCGTATTCAGCACGGCCAATTGCGTTTAGGTGGGCATGTTGTGGACCAACTGATGGGAAATCAAGGCCAGCAGAGACAGAGTAAGACTCTTCTACCTGGCCGTTTGGATCTTGCATTAGTGGTGCTTTCATACCAAAGAAGATACCAGTTTTACCATGTTTCAGCGGAGCGCCGTGTTGATCAGTATCGATGCCTTTACCTGCAGGCTCTACACCGATTAGGCGAACAGTTTCTTCTTCGATAAAGTCTGCAAACATACCGATTGCATTGGAACCACCGCCCACACAGGCAATCACTGCGTCAGGCAGGCGCCCTTCGCGTGCCAGAATTTGGTTCTTAGTTTCTTCACCAATCATACGTTGGAAATCGCGCACGATAGTTGGGAATGGGTGAGGACCTGCTGCTGTGCCTAATAGGTAGTGAGCGTCTTCATAGCTTGCTGACCAGTCACGCAGTGCTTCGTTACAAGCATCTTTGAGTGTTGCAGAGCCAGAGTGCACAGGAATGACTTCTGCACCCATTAGTTTCATACGGAATACGTTCGGGCTTTGACGCTCAACGTCTTTTGCGCCCATGTATACGCGGCATTTAAGTCCAAGTAGGGCACACGCTAGCGCAGTAGCCACACCGTGTTGACCTGCACCAGTTTCCGCGATGATTTCTTCTTTACCCATGCGCTTTGCTAGCAGAGCTTGACCTAATACTTGGTTAGTTTTGTGCGCGCCGCCGTGAAGCAGGTCTTCACGTTTTAGGTACAGTTTGGTTTTGGTACCTTTAGTTAGGTTACGTGTAAGCGTTAGTGCCGTAGGGCGACCTGCATACTCCTGAAGAAGGGTCATAAATTCACTGCGAAATTCTGGGTCTTCTTGCGCGTCGATAAAAGCTTGCTCTAGCTGCTCAAGCGCAGGTACTAGGATTTGTGGAACGTATTGTCCACCGTATTCACCAAAGTAGGCGTCTAGTTTTGCCATTATGTTTTTCCCTTTAATCTGTTTGAGCCGTTGTTACGTCTCAATGAATTTTTCGCTGTCTGCGTTAGTAATCTCTGATTGCAGCAAATGCTTGCTCTAGTTTTTCTTTGTCTTTTTTGCCCGGAGAGTGCTCAACGCCTGAATTCAAATCCAGACCTAAACAACCTTGTTGTGAGGCTTTTTGCGCATTGAAAGGGTTGATACCTCCAGCAAGCATCACTTTCTCAGGCGCCGAAATTAGCGACCAGTCAAACACAAGGCCGGTACCGCCGGTTTGTTTGCCGACTTTAGTATCTAAAAGGTGGCGATCTACGTTGCTTTCCATAAATGTAGGCACTTGGTCTGTGATACCGTAGACTTTCCAAATCTGTACGTTGTCAGGCAATTGTTCTTTTAGCTGGTCTACGAAATCTTGGTTTTCATTACCGTGCAGTTGCACCGCTTTTAAGCCTAACTCTGTTACATGCTCGCGTATAAATGCAGCATCATGATTTTGGAATACTCCAACGTAGTTTAATGGTGCACCACTCATGGTTAGACGCGCTGTTTCAAGATCGACATGTCGCTTAGATTGTTCAACAAAAATCAAACCACCAAAGATAGCACCCGCTTGATAAGCTTTTGCTGCATCATCTGGATGAGTTAAGCCACATACTTTGTTTTCTCCAAGGGTGACTTTACGCACAGCAAGCTCAAGGTTGTCTTCCGCCATTAGAGAGCTGCCAATCAAGAAACCGTCTGCGTAGTCTGCTAAATCACGTACTTGCTGGTGGGTATAAATCCCAGACTCGGAGATGATAGTCGCATTTGGCGCAAGTTCGCGAATGGTTGGCGCAAGCTCTTTGGTTCGGTTTAAGTCGGTCGAGAGGTCACGTAAGTTACGGTTATTAATGCCGATGACTTTGGCACCTAGGTTAACTGCTCGGTGCAACTCTTCTTCATTACTGACTTCGGTTAGTACACCCATGTTTAAAGAGTGAGCAACGTGAGCAAGTTCAGCATATTCGTCATCATTCAACACAGACAGCATTAACAGAATGGCATCTGCACTGTAGTGGCGAGCTAAGTAGACTTGATAGCTATCGACCATAAAGTCTTTGCACAATACAGGCTGTTTTACCTGTGTACGAACTTGAGGTAAGAATTCAAAATCGCCTTGGAAGTACTTTTCATCAGTTAATACTGAAATCGCATCCGCGTGATCGTTGTAGACTGATGCAATGTAATCCAAATCAAAGTCTTGACGAATTAGCCCTTTTGAAGGTGACGCTTTTTTGCATTCGGTAATGAAAGCGGTTTTGCCCTGATTTAAGGCATCATAAAAGCTACGATCTGACGCCGCTAAGTCAGCTTTAAAGTTATCTAATGGCTGCGCCTCTTTACGTGCCTCTACCCACAGGTACTTATCGCGAACAATTTTTGCGAGCACTTCGGCCATTTTCGCTTCGTTAACTGACACGTGTTCAGATAGCTTTTCGGTTGTCTGGGTCATGGTGTTACCTTAATTTATTGCTCAGACGCTTACGCGTGGTCCGCCAATTGTTGAACAAGCTCGTAAGCTTTTCCGGAGTTCATCGCATCGATGGCTTGCTGGGTATTTGCTTTGAGATCCTCATGACCAAACAGACGCATCAAGAGTGCAACGTTCACCGCCACAGCGCCCAATTGAGCTTCTGTGCCTTTACCCGTTAAGATATTAGTGATGATGGCTTTGTTCTCTTCTGGATCTCCGCCTTTTATGGCTTCTAAAGGATGTTCAGAAACGCCAAAATCAGCTGGAGTGAGAGTGTACTCGGTTATTTGGCCATCTTTAATTTCAGCCACCGTTGTTTCGCCGTGAATAGCCACTTCGTCTAAGCCACTACCGTGCACAACGGCTGCTCGCTTCATACCCATTTGTAACATGGTTTCTGCAATTGGCTTAACCAGATCTTTACTATATACACCCATCAACTCGATATTAGGACGCGCAGGGTTGATTAGAGGGCCTAAGATATTGAAGATGGTGCGTGTTTTCAGGGTTTGGCGTACTGGCATCGCGTGGCGTACACCTCCGTGATACTGCGGAGCAAACAAGAATGCAACACCGAACTTGTCAACGGCACTGCGGGTATCTTCTGCACTCATCGCTAGGTCAATACCAAATGAAGCGAGTAGATCAGATGACCCTGATTTACTTGATACGCTGCGGTTGCCATGTTTTGCTACTTTAAGGCCACACGCTGCCGCGACAAACGCAGCCGTCGTCGAGATATTGATGGTATTGTGGCCATCACCGCCAGTGCCAACAATATCGGCAAAGTCATAATCTGGACGTGGGAATGGGTTAGCATTTGCCAATAATGCTTTGGCAGCACCAGCGATCTCGTCAGGTGTTTCACCTTTGATCTTTAGTGCGGTTAACGCTGAAGACATTAGGATTGGGTCAAGCTCACCTCGGATAATGACGTCAAATAGCTGTTGGCTTTCTTCTTGAGTCAGCGATTGTTGGTCATATAGCTTATTTATAATCTGTTCCATGATAATTCTCCTTAATGCTGCTCTTTTTGTTCTAGGGCCCATTCAATGGCATTGGCGAGAAGGGTTGCGCCATAGGTCGTCATTATTGATTCTGGGTGAAACTGAAATCCGCAGACTTTGTCTTGTTCATTGACAACAGACATCACCAAACCTTCGACTTCTGCGGTAACTGTAAGTGAATCTGGCACCTCAGTTGCGACCAAAGAGTGGTAACGCGCTATGGCTAATGGGGAGGGAAGATTTTGATACGTCGGATGGTTTTGATGTTCCATCATCGACACTTTACCATGAATGATTTCACCCGCACCCGCCACTGTACCACCATAGGCTTCAACTATCGCCTGATGACCCAAGCATATGCCAATCATAGGCACTCGACCTTTCAAACGTTGGATAAGTTCTGGCATAGTGCCAGCCTCTGAAGGCGCTCCGGGGCCGGGAGACAGTAATACGACTGGATTACTCAGCTCAGACACCGCAGCTTCAATGATGTCTGCTGAGATGTTGTTTCGATAGATTTTTACGTCGTGACCAAGTGAACGAAATTGGTCAACTAGGTTGTAAGTAAACGAATCGAAGTTATCGATAAATACGATGTTAGTCATGTCTACTTACTCCTTGTCTTGGCGCGCTTGATGTGCTGTTTGAATGGCGGAGATAACTGCTTGAGCTTTACCTCGAGTTTCGTCAGCTTCTGCTTGTGGGTCGGAGTCGAACACTACCCCTGCCCCCGCTTGCACTTGAGCAATACCGTTTTCCACATACGCTGAGCGAATCACGATACAGGTATCTAGTGTGCCTTCACCAGTAAGGTATCCTACAGCGCCACCATAGCTACCACGGCGTGCACCTTCTACATCTCGAATCAGCTGCATTGCGCGAATTTTAGGTGCGCCTGTTAGTGTGCCCATATTCATACATGCTTGATAAGCGTGTAGGGCGTCCAGATCCTCGCGCAGTTGGCCAACGACGCGAGACACCAAGTGCATTACATGGCTGTATCGGTCTACTTTAAGTAGATCCGCGACATGACGAGTTCCCGCCTGAGAGATACGCGCGACATCGTTGCGGGCGAGATCAACCAGCATCATGTGTTCAGCATTTTCTTTTTTGTCAGTACGTAGCTCAAGTTCAATGCGGCTATCTAAGTCCAAATCGATATCGCCATTTTCACGTTTTCCGCGGCGTCGCGTACCTGCAATAGGGTAAATTTCAACTTGGTTGGTATTCGTTTCGTATTTCAGTGCGCTCTCTGGCGAAGCCCCGAATAGGGTGAAAAGCTCGTCTTGCATATAGAACATGTAAGGGCTTGGGTTACTCATTTTCAGCTCTTTGTATGCCGCCAGTGGAGAAGGGCAAGGGAGTGTAAAGCGGCGCGATGGCACTACTTGGAAAACGTCACCTTTTACTACGTATTGCTTTAAATCGCGTACAGTTTGACAAAAATCTTGGTCGGAGATGCTAGGCACTGCTTCCACGTTGGCAAGTTGGGTTGCTTGAGGAAGGAGCTTTAGCTCAGCACATTGCGCCTGTATTTCTTCCAGTCGTGCTGAAAGTGTCTGTTTTTGATCTTTGTTTTCAAACAGGGTCGCTTTTAAGTCACAGGTTTGACGTTGATGATCGACAACCAAAAGGGTTTCTGCGACATAAAAAACGTAATCTGGACATTGGTTGGTTTGTTCTGCGTCACCCAGTGGTTCAAAGTTTGCGACCAGGTCATAGGCAAATAAACCACCTAGGAAAAGGGCATGCGGATGCTGACCTTCGAGGTTGAAGCTATGTTGTATCAGTCGAAGAGCGTCAAACGAAGAAGCTTCACGTAAACGAGAGTCTTCATCGAGCGTGTCGCAGGATGCAGCAAACTGAAGTGTTAGCGTATCACCGTTCAAAGCATGAGAAACATTCGGTTGAATGTTTTGTGCAAGATGAGCGAGTAAATGTTTACCGTTAACTGTCAGTGCTGTCATGGTGACAGTGTGACCAAAGCAGACGATACGAACGGCTGAGTCTACGATTAACAGGCTTTTAAGGTTTTGCTTAGAGTCAATCTCGGCGGACTCTAACAGCAGGCTGTCGGTTTTGTTCTCACATAATGTATGGAACAAGCGCGTAGGATCCTGCGCATAAGGAGCAGAGGCTTGAATAACTTCAAGGTTTCCGAGCTTTCTGATTTCAATGGCCTTGTTCACAAGACCTCCTTTTTCTATAAAACTTTAAATCTTCCTGTCGTACATAGTGTCATAAAGCAAACGTTCACCCAATCTAGTTTTGGTTCAAATCGTCGATTGTTTAAGCACTTAGATGTGAGACAGACTACAAAACAAAAAGCCCGCTTGCGAAGCGGGCTTAGGTTATTCTATTTCTATAAATTAGAAGTACACGCTAGCCCACCAAGAACTTGTCCAAGTGCGCCACCAATTAAGGTTACCTGCATCAACAGAAGTGCCGTTGCTCATAGTAGGAGCGGCAACTTTCTGTTTTTGGTCGCGGGTAATTTCTTGTAACATAGTTGGCCTTAAATTCAGGTACTTCGTATTTGTGTACTAGTTAACTAGTGCAGAGGTAAAAAGTCAACTAAAAAAATAGAATTATGAGAATTGATTTACATAGCCATACCACTGCCTCTGACGGAAGACTGCCACCTAACGAATTAATAGATAGAGCACTGAGTTTTAATCTAGAAGTATTAGCGATTACTGATCACGATACGGTCGATGGTCTACAACCTGCGCACGATTACATCAATGAAAATCAACTGCCACTCAAATTAATTAATGGCATAGAGATTTCGACAGTATGGCAAAATAAAGATATCCATATTGTTGGTCTGAACATTGACCCTGAATCACCGCAGTTAACGGCATTAATTGAGCAACAGAAGAAACACCGTGAAGGTCGAGCGGAGTTAATTGCACATCGTTTAAGTAAAGCAACTCGTGAAGGAGTGCTTGAAGAAGTCAAACAGATAGCTGGCGATGCGCCAATCACTCGTGCTCATTTTGCTAAATGGTTGGTAGAGCATGGTTATGCCAAAACGATGCAGCAAGTGTTTAAGAAGTACTTAACGCGTAATAATCCTGGTTATGTGCCTCCTGCTTGGTGTTCAATGAACGAGGCTGTTACAGCAATTCATGCTGCTGGTGGACAAGCCGTGTTGGCTCATCCTGGTCGTTATGATTTGACTGCAAAGTGGATTAAACGCCTTTTGGCTGCGTTTGTTGAGGCGGGTGGTGACGCTATGGAAATTGCTCAACCGCAACAAGGTCAACAAGAAAGGCGCAACTTGGCGGATTATGCTATACAATACAAACTATTAGCTTCTCAAGGTAGCGACTTCCACTATCCCTCACCGTGGATGGAGTTGGGGCGCAACTTATGGCTGCCGTCAGGTGTTGAGCCTGTATGGAAAGATTGGGGTATCGAGCCTTCAAGCGCAGTGTAACCTGTAAGAATTATATCGATATCATATAACTATAGAGTCGAGAGACTCGATAATGAGGAATTACAATGAGCCAGTTTTTTTACGTTCACCCAGAAAACCCACAGGCTCGCTTGATTAACCAAGCTGTAGCAATCATTCGTAATGGCGGGGTAGTGGTTTACCCTACAGACTCAGGCTACGCTTTGGGTTGCCAATTAGAGAACAAACAGGCTTTAGAACGTATCTGTCAGATCCGTCGTCTTAACGAAAAGCATAACTTCACTCTTTTATGTCGTGACTTATCAGAGTTATCTCTGTACGCACGTGTTGATAATTCGGCATTCCGTTTGCTCAAGAACAACACGCCAGGGCCATACACATTTATTTTCAAAGGCACGAAAGAAGTTCCTCGTCGCTTGATGAACTCAAAGCGTAAGACCATTGGTATTCGTGTGCCGGATAACCAAATCGCACTTGATTTGCTCGAAGCGTTAGGCGAGCCATTAATGTCGACTTCTCTGATTTTACCGGGTAATGATTATACTGAATCTGATCCAGAAGATATTCGTGACAAATTGGAGCACGCGGTAGATTGTATCTTGAACGGAGGCTACCTCGGGGAGCAGCCAACGACAGTTGTTGACTTTAGTGAAGACGAACCAGTGATTGCTCGCATTGGATCGGGTGATCCTGCCCCATTTGAGTAATCAAAAGTTCGTGATTTTCGACACACTTTTTGCGATAATGTGCGGCCGCGATTTCGGGTCGCACATTTTTATTCGACGTCTGCGAAGACGACACATAGGTAAATAAATGAACGAAAAATTACAGAAAGTATTAGCACGAGCAGGTCATGGATCACGTCGCGAGCTGGAAGCTTTAATTAAAGCGGGCCGTGTCAGTGTGAATGGCGTTGTCGCTAAACTTGGTGAGCGACTAGAAGATGAAAACGCCATTGTGCGTATTGATGGCCATACTGTGTCTGCAAAGGCTCAGGAAGAAGTCATCTGTCGTGTTCTTGCTTACTACAAGCCGGAAGGTGAGCTGTGTACTCGTCATGACCCAGAAGGTCGTCGTACTGTATTTGACCGTTTGCCAAAGATCCGTGGTTCTCGCTGGATTTCGGTTGGTCGTCTTGATGCTAACACATCAGGCCTACTGCTATTTACTACTGATGGTGAGCTGGCAAACCGCCTAATGCACCCAAGCCGTCAGGTAGAGCGCGAATACCTAGTACGTGTGTTCGGTGAAGTTACCGAGCAAAAAGTGAAAAACCTAGTTCGCGGTGTCGAGCTAGAAGATGGTATGGCTCGTTTTGAAGACGTTGTTTACGCTGGTGGTGATGGTATGAACCACACTTTCTACGTGGCAATTAACGAAGGTCGTAACCGTGAAGTTCGTCGTCTTTGGGAATCACAAGAGACAACCGTTAGTCGTCTAAAACGTGTTCGTTACGGTGATATTTACCTAGACAAAAAACTACCACGTGGTGGTTGGATGGAGCTAGATCTTAAACAAGTAAACTACCTACGTGAGCTTGTTGAATTACGTCCAGAGAAAGAAACGCTTCTTGATGAAAACAAAGCGAACAGCTCTCGTAAGCGCGAACGTTCTCGTAGCCAGAAGATTCGTCGTGCTGTTAAGCGTCACGAAGAGCGTGTAAACAACGGTGGCGGTCGTAGCAACAACCCATCACGTCGCAAGCCGCGCAAAGCCGCTGGGGAGCAGGGCTCTCGTGGTAAGCAAGGTAACAGCAAGCCTCAACGCCAGTCTCGCAAATAATTGAAAAAGCAGCCATTCGGCTGCTTTTTTCGTTTATCCGTTTTATTAAGATTGCAGTGCTTTAACCAAGCTAGCCACTCGCTCTCCTAAATACTCCGCGGTCGCTAAATCCGATGGATGTACCTCACTATCGATACCTTGTGCCACAATGCCTGTTTGAGTCCCTAAACGGTTGAGGCCTTGATCTCCGGAATTGGTCGTTTTGTCGAGACCTATCCAAATCATGCCATGTTGCCCGGCGAGAGTTTGGATGTATTGTAATGTACTGGATTGATCTCCGTTCATTGCGCCACCACTGGTAAAGCCCGCGGCGATTTTTCCAGCCCACTTTTGCATAGCCCAAGTTTCGCTACTTGCATCAGCAAAAGCTTTAAACTGCGCAGCGACGCCTCCCATGTAAGTAGGGGAACCAAAGATTATCGCGTCGCAACCCTCTAATTGATCGAGAAGAACGGTATTACTAAAGCGGCCTTCAGTGATTTCCTGGCCACTAATTCGGTGAGAGATTACGTGGATACCACCTTGTTTCTCTGCACCTAAAGCAATGGCTTTTGCAAGTTGGCCTGTTATATCTGTTTGTGTGAAATAGACTATAGCAATCGTAGACAAAGTATTTTCCTTTCAATCATCTTCTTATCAAACTTCGCTATAGGCTAAAACCTCAACCTAGGCTGAGGTCAAAGGTTTTTTTCTTAATTTTTGAGATGAAGTGCCCCCACATATTTTAGGGAGTAGAAAGGCTTTTAGTGAATATGAATGCAATGGCCGCACGTAAATATTCGTACCATATTATTCTTATTAGTATCAATGTTGGCGAGTGATTTTTGTTCGATTTTGGAATTGGTATCCCGACGAAATATTATTCTGCTTTTTTTATAAAATCCAGCAAAGCATTATCCGCGTGAATGCCATTTAACTGGCATTTATCTACCTAAATAATAAGTGATAAATGGAAATGTTTTGGATGGCTTTCTATTTATTATATTAGGTATTAATAATATTAAAGTAACAATAAACAGGATATTATAATGAATAGACAACGCCTAACCCTCAGTGTTGCTGCTTTTGCTCTGCTCGGAGTATTGGCTCCGGCTCATGCTGCTGATACTTTAAAAGCATATACCTCAACTCTTTTAGAGCTCGATGACAGCGACGCTCGTTCTAAGAAAATTCGTCTAATCTACTCATTAGAGAATGTTTGGAACAGCTCTTTGCTTCCGAGCGGAGCTAAAGAGGCTAAGCTTCTTCTCAATGGTGGATCTGGCTTTGATATGACCAATGTCCCTAACAAAGAGCAGATCTATGGTTTTGCAACTGGTGGGGATTACCGTTATACCGTTCCAACAGCATTCAAACTCGCACTGAGTTATCAAGGTGGTGCGCCGCTTCGTCATATGAGCCACGCGCCAGAAAACACCATTGCCACCGCTTCAGTCAGTGAATCATTAGATTTTAACCTTGGCTTCACTGCTTCTCAGTCACCTTCTATTAATGCAGGTGTTTCTTGGAGTAACCGCGTTACTTATGACCAGCCAGAGTTCCAAACCGTTGCTGATTTTAATCAAACCAATGAAAGCATCAGTTGGCTTATCGAAAACCGAACAATACGAAATCACTCCCCGGCGAAAGATTGGTTACTTTATCGTTGGACGAGCTGTGGTATGGGGAACTTAGTTGATTATAACGAGCTACCTGTTGTTATGCGCTCGGACTTTAAGCCCCAAGTCGGAGCTGTATATCGTAAAGACAATATTGATGACGGCCAAAATACAACGGACATTAAACTTGTCGCTGGTTGGCGTAAAACGAATTACTACTTCGGTCGAGACTGGTGTAGCTGGTACACCTCTTACCAAAATAGCTGGAAGAAAAATAGAGACAGTAGCCAATGGACGCAAACGGACCGAGTGGTAACCATCGCTTGGAACGATAACCTTTACCATTAATATAACAAGCAGTTACCACGCGAGGCATAACGTGTGGTAACTGCAGATATTGCCTAATTGCAGGGATTCAAAAGAATGATGAAAAAAAGAATTTTGTTAGGGGTATTTGCGGGAGTAGCGACGCTCTATTTTGGAGCCGCGTATATAAGTGAGGAGGATCTCAACGATTCTACACATATTGAGGTTGTAGAGCCTTCACTACAGGTGCAACGGGAGACGTTCCCTGAAGAGTCGAACCAAGTAACTTATAGTCTGGGTGAGAATAATGAAACGAAAGCCTATGTAGCTTTACCAACAGCTGATCAACTGCCCGAGACGGCATGGTTGTCTGACCCCCTTAACCAATTGAGTAATGAGTTGTATGATTTCATTGAGTCAGAGGATGTTCGTTATATCAATACAACTGATTATCCGTTCGATGAGGAAAAACAAAATCAGCTCAATGCTTTGATACAGGAGGGGGATCTAATCTTGTTTGATAACACCGAGCCGGATTATCTAGACAGTTATGGAGTGAGCGAGGCCCAAGTGGTATCGGAGTATTTTGGTACAGCATCTGATGGTGATGTCATTGTTGCGACGGCAGTTTCTTTACCTGACGGTGGCATGCATTACCTAGTATTGCCTTTACATGATAAAAAAACGTCTGGCGAAGATTCGTTTATCAATGATGTAAAGCAAGCGGTCATATTACTTAAAGACCAAAAGTTGGATTTGATTAAACCTCCAACTGCAGAAGGGAATCAATCAGCTAGTTCCACATAGAAGTATTCGCTTTCTCTTCGGCAGAAACTGTATTTCTAGCGGAATGCTTAGTTTTGTTCTTTGACTAACTCTAAGTATTTTTTCTCAACAAAGTTCTTCTCTTTGGTGACATGTTTTAGCTGTTGTTTGGTACTGGCCAACTCTTTGTTGAGTTGGTCAACTTCTCCCACAGAGGCGAGTTTTTGCTTGTAATTCTCTATAGTGGCGAGCAATTGCTCTTTTTCTCTTTGATGCTCTTTGAAGGAATCTGAAGAACCACCAGATTCACTGATTTGTATATACTCATGCTCTAGCTGATCAAACTCTTTTTCTATTTGTTCCTTTTCTTGGCGCAAACTTGTCACAGTATCATGCTGCTTCAGTAACTTGGATTTAGCCGTGCGTAATCCTCGAACACTACGGTCTAGGTCTGTACGGAGTTTGGTAATAAGTTGATGAGATTTGTTGAGCTTAGACGTTAGTGCATCGATAGACTCCTTGTCTTGCTCGCTCAGCATTCGATCATTTTCCGCTTTTATTTGCGAAACTTGGGTCTCTAGCGCTTTTTGAATTTCTATCAAGTCGTTAAGGGTTGCGCTGTTATCATGGGTGTAATTGAGTGCTTTCTCTACAGACTCTTGGCATAACGAGTAAGTGTCTGAATCCATTTGTTGATTGCCTGACACCTGAACAGCAAAGCGACGAAATTCTCTCAAAATAAGCCAAAGAACAATAAACCAAGCCAAAACTATGAGGAGCCCAGCATCAATGGCCAAAGCGGTTAGATTCTCTGCTGAAAGTTCCATAGTCCTGTTCCTATCCAATGATTTGAATAGAGTAAGTTTAGTTGTCCAGTAAAAATGTACCTATAATTGAGACAGTTGATTGTTATGGAGGCGCAACAGAGCGTGAAGATTCTGATTGTTGATGACAGCAAGGCAACACTTGAAATTGTCCGCCGTGCCTTGGAGGCATTCGGGTATCGAAAGCTATCGATCAAAAAAACCAACTGTGCAACCGAAGCACTTGATCTTATCGACTCGTGGCAGCCTGAAATCTTATTGACCGATTGGTATATGCCAGAGATGACGGGGCTGGACTTGATCGCTCAAGTTCGTAAGTCTAGCCCATCGATAAAAGTAGCAATGATTTCTACCGTAGATGATAAGCAGCAGATTGAACAGGCGTTGTTAGCAGGGGCCGAGTTTGTGCTGTCGAAGCCCTTTGAGGATGACGACCTTCACAAGGCATTATTACCGTTGGTACAGGGTGCTGAAGAAGAGGAGTTGTTGATTGAACCGGAAAACGATGTTCAACCAGAGCTTGCGCTTCCTAAGCTCTCTCAGCTAGCTAAGTTACTCACTAAAGTGATTGGTGGTGACGTGGAGATACATAATGTCCAGCTGCAACAGTTTGACGAGAGTAAAGTTCCTTGCCTTATGGCTGTCTATGAAGACTCTGAGACTCAGCGATTAAAAGCCGTCGCGCTATTAGATATTTATGCAATATGCGTTTTTTCTCGGGGCAGTCACAAAGTAACTGAAGTTGACATTCAAACTGCCATTCACAAAAAGATCGTTTCTAAACGAATACTTGATAGTTGCCATAAAGTGCTTGAGCAATCTTCTATCGCATTTCTTGATTCAAATTCTCGCAAAAGCTTACGTTTAAAAAGTGTCAACTTTATTACTAAGCCTTTTGATAAGCTAAAGTCTCTCTATGAAAAAGAGCCAGCTACGAGGCTCGACTTTTCTTGCCAGCTTAATGAAATGGCGCAAGGAAAAGTCACTTTGGTTGGTTTTTAGTTCACTATTCTGCTTCTATTTGTACGGAGTTGTAAGCATCGAGCCGTTATGGTTGGAAAATGGTTACAATGGTGCAAATAGTGATTGTGGTTAAGGGCACGATATGGGCAAATTATTATTACCTATCTTATTAGTCACAGGTTTGACGACATCTACGATGAGCATGGCGTCAGACGATCTAAGCAGAGCTAAGGTGCTGGCACAAGCTGTCGGCGATTTAGACAAAGATGGTGTAAACGAAAAAGCGCTAGTGCTTGATCTTGGTTTACTACAAGAAGAAGGCAATGATCGATTCGTGCTCATTTACAAGCAAGCGGATGATAAGTGGCAACTTTGGAAACATCTCCACGGCGGCGTAATGGGGGATACAGATGGAGGCATGATAGGAGACCCATTCTACGATCTGAGTATCTCTCGAGGAGCGTTGGTATTTTCCCATTTTGGCGGTTCTTCATATAAATGGAATAACATCCATCGCTTTCGTTTTAACACTGTGTCAAATCACTTTGAGTTGATTGGTGCGACCGTTAATTATGGGGTTAACATGGGGTGTAATGGCTTTGAGCTTGACTATAACCTAGTCACTCACAAGGCGATTTATCAAACGTACAATGATTACTGTACAGAAGATAAAGCTAACCAAAGCTATAACCTTGAGCTAAAGGCAAATGAGATTCACACGCTTGACGGCTTCCTACCAGGCTCAGTTATGGTGAAAATTCCCAACCTAGATAAAACGGTCTACTACTAAGATGGTTAACACGGTGAGTATGTGTATTAGAGTAAAAGTGGGGGCACTTCTATCTTTGATAATTTCAGGTTGCTCGTATTTTCCACCGAAAGATTGTCAACAATGGTCTGAGAATGCGGCGCAAGTGATGACTCTGCGACAATCAGGTTACGATATAAACAGTTCAAAATTTGATGGTTTTGATAGTGATCTTATTGAGGAAGCCTTTTTGCTTCCGGTAATGGAGAGTGAGTCGCTGAAATTGATGGCAATTAGCAAGTTTAAGCTCAACCGTTTGCTCGTATGTGAAGGCAGTGAATAGGGAACAATAGCCCAGTTTCTAGGTAGCCAAGCTAAGGTTATTGTCTTATGGTTTTGGTGGCCGAGAAAGCTTGGCCACCTTATTGATTAGTTGAGCCTGGGTATCTCTAACAAAGTAAGTAAGCTGTTGGTCGCGTTGTCGATATCTTGGTAACGAAGCGTTTTTCCCAATACTCTCATTCCCTGCATATGGCTCAGTACCAAGGAGGCTAGTTGTGAGGCTGGAATATGGCTAATCACATGATTGTCGACTTGGGCATTGTGAATAGCACGAGAGATTATTTTGATTAGACGATCGAATAATCCATTCCCTGCTTTTAACACTTCACCATCTTCTCCTGCATGTTCGACCAATGCATTTTGCATAAAGCAACCACAATGGCGTTTACGCTGTATTGCCGCGAAGTCGAGCAAAAACGTTTTTAGTTCGCTAAAACCCGCGTCGCTTTGAGCCAGATTTTGAATACTGGGAACTTGCACTTTCTTGAGGTATGCGTTCAGCGCTTCATAGTAAAGCTGTTGTTTATCTCCGTAGGTGTTGTAGAGGCTGAATCGATTGATTTGTAGCTCGTCAACTAAATCTGAGATTGCTGTACTGGCATATCCCTTACGCCAAAACAAATCCATGGCTTGGTGAAGTTTTTCTTCTCTATCAAATTTGCTTTTACGCGCCATCGTGAATGACCCTTTAGATATTTTTCTTGACTGATCGTTTAGTTAAACATTATTTTAATCTAAACGATCGTTCAGTAAAAGGAAGTGAGAACAAAAATGAAAATATACCAAGCTGCTATGACGCCAAGCTGCCGTCGCGTGACTCTATTTTTAAAAGAACTCGGCGTCGAGGTACCACGGGTAGAAATGAACGTCAGGGAAGGCGATAACTTGTCTCAACAGTTCCGAGAGAAAGCAGTGAATGGGAGAGTTCCCGTTTTGGAGCTGGACGATGGTGCGACAATTTGTGAAAGTGTTGCTATTTGTCGATATTTCGATGAGATCGCCGTTCAAGAACAAAGCCTGTTCGGCAACACATTTAAAGAAAAAGCTGATGTTGAAATGTGGCATCGAGTTGTTGAATTTCAAGGCTTGTATGCGGGCTTTCAGGCCTTTCGTAATTTGACTTCAATCTATGCGGACCGCGAAAACTGTGTTTATGATTGGGGAGTCGAGTCCAAGCAACGTGTTATCGACTTTTTACCTCAGTTAGATAGCCGATTAGCCGAAAGCTGCTATATTGCTGCGCAACGTTTTACTATTGTGGATATTACCGCTTACATTTTTGTTGGTTTTGCACAGAAGGCTTTAGAGATCGATGTATTGGGGGAATATCCAAACATTGGTAGATGGTTTAATGTCGTCGCCACAAGGCCAGCATTTCAGTGATTGCAAACTAATACCCTGCCAAATATAAAAGTTGGCTGAGCATTTAGTCACGAGCTTGCAATGATAAAAAAGCCGAAGTCACAGACTTCGGCTTTAAACTTTAACTTATAACGTTTGGTTGAGCTGGTAGTAGCGGCCTTTTTGCATGATAAGAGAATCATGGCTGCCGTACTCGACGATTTCCCCTTGTTCAATGAGGCAAATCGAGTCCATTTTGTCTAAGTCAACTAAGCGGTGGGTAATAAATAAAACAGTTTTCCCTACGAAATGCTCGTCAAACAGCTGCATGATCTGCTGCTCTGTTTGTTTATCGAGGCCTTCAGTCGGCTCATCAAGTAGCAAGATAGGTGCGTTGTGTAGTAGAGCTCGCGCGATACCGATACGACGCTTTTCGCCTCCAGAAAGTTGGCGGCCACCATCACCTAACCAAGTATCTAAGCCTGTTTCATCAAGAAGCTTTTCTAGTCCCACTTTAGTCAAAGTGCTACTCAACTTCGCATCATCACTGTCTGGTGCCGCCATCAGAAGGTTATCACGCAGCGAGCCGTTTAATATATCGACTCTTTGGCTAACGACGCTGATTGCTTGGCGAAGCTGGCTTTCACTCCACTCTTTAATAGGTTGGCCCGCGATTTGAATTTCACCTTGTTGTACATCCCAATAGCGGTTTAAAAGCTGCAGTAACGTCGACTTCCCAGAGCCTGTTTGACCCACCACGGCGACGCGGTGACGCGCAGGAATATGCAAATCTATGTCTTTAACGACATCAACATCGCTATCTGGGTAGCGGAAAGACATGCCTTTATACTCAATAGAGTACTCTTGGCTGTGTTCTACGTTTTGCTGATTAAACTGCACCTCTGGCTCCGCGAGAGTAATATCGTTGAGACGGCGCGCTGAAGTCAGTGTTTGGCCAAGGTGTTGGAATGCTCCTGCGATTGGCATTAATAGCTCTACGCTCGCCATCGTTGCGAATACGACTAACGCGATCATCGGATCTGGCGTGTTCCCCGCGACACCGTCGGCAGCGAGCCATAACATAAGAACAATGGTCCAGCCATTTGCCAACATCAGTAATGCTTGAGCTAAACCCGCAAAATGGGCGTTAAAGAACTGATTCTTCAATAAACGTTGTTGAGTATCTAAGATAGCCTTTCTATAACGTTGCTCTGCACCAAATAGAGTCAGTTCACTGTATCCCTGCAACCAATCCAAAGTCGCGATACGAAGGTCAGCTTTGTTCTGAGTGAGCTCAGAACCGTTACGTTTGCCTAGCTTGTAAAACAGAACTGGCCAGCTCAGGACTAAGATTAACAGAATAGAACCTAAGGTGAGTCCCAGCTCTCGATCAAACCAGCATAGCAGTGCGGTGAGGCCTGAGATGCCAAGGATACCGACAACCATTGGACTCACTAGACGTAGGTATACGTGATCCATTGCATCGATGTCAGCGACAAGGCGGTTAAGCAGATCTGCATCTCTAAGGTTTGAAACTCGGCCTGGAATCAGCGGTGCTAACTTTGAGAAGAAAAACACGCGCAAGTCGGTAAGCAACTTGAAGGTAGCATTGTGACTAACGACTCGCTCGCCCCAACGGCCAGCAGTTCTTCCCATCGCAAATCCACGAACAAACGCACCAGGTAGCATGTAGTTAAACGTTTCACGCGCTATGGTTAAACCAGCAACGGCAGCCGCCGACAGGAACCAACCTGATAGCGTGAGTAGACCGATAGACGCAGCAACAGTAAGAAAGGCGAGCAACATTCCGAGCGATAAGCCGAACCAATGCTTTTTATACAGTTTTAGGTAAGGGAGTAAATCACGCATCCAGATTCCCCTTATTCGCTTGGTGAAGTGCTTGGTTCGCTTTTAGCATCTGCTTGAATAATCCCTCTTGAGTGGAGAGTTCACTAAATGGTCCCGTTTGTACAATTTGGCCATTTTGCATTACTAGGATTTGCTCTACGTTTTTCAAAGGTGAGAGCTGGTGAGTTACCATCAAGGTAGATTTTCCAGAGATCTGGCTTTCTAGTCCTTGCATTACCAGGCGTTCACTGCGAGCGTCTAAGCTTGCTGTTGGTTCATCTAATAACCAAAATTGGCCGTCTTGAATCATTGCACGTGCCAATGCTAGACGTTGCGCTTGACCAACAGACAGCCCACCTGAACGATCAGAAACTTGGTAGTCAAGCCCGTGCGTATCAACAAACTCTGCGGCATGGGATTCTTGAAGCGCAGTGGTAATCTGTGAATCAGTGACATGACTCTTGCCAAGGGTAATATTGTCACGTATGGAGCCGTGGAGTAGTAGAGGGTTTTGTCCAACCCAGCTAATTTTCTCGCGCCAGTTAGCAAGATCTAATTCAGTGCGTTCCACACCATTAATCGTCAGAGAGCCTTGGTAAGGTAAGAAACCCAATATGGCGTTAATTAGGCTAGTTTTACCTGCACCACTTGGGCCTACCAAAGCAGTAGTACTACCAGAATCTAGCTCGAAGCTGATTGGGCCGAGCAGTTTGACGCCTTCTGGGGAGAATACCTCAAGGTCTAAAGCTCGAATGGTAACGGCGTCTTCTGTGTTAAGAGTTTTTTCTCCAGTGCGAACGGTATCTACATCTGTTTCTAGAAATTCAACAATGCTTTCTGCAGCACCAACCGCTTGTTGCTTCGCATGATAAAACGTACCAAGATCACGAAGTGGTTGATAAAACTCTGGCGCTAACACAAGTATAAACAAACCTGCGAAGAGGGTGACTGGCGCGCCATATCCGCCAAAGTTCAGCTCACCGATAAAGGCAAAGCCAAAGTAAACCGCTGTCAGAGCGATGGATATAGAAGTAAAGAACTCCAACACTGCTGAAGACAGAAAAGCGATTTTCAATACGTCCATGGTTCTGGTGCGGAACACTTCTGAAGCTCCGCGCATGACTTCTGTCTCAGCTTTAGTTCGATCGAATAAACGAATAGTAGTCATAGATTGAAGGCGGTCATAAAAGTGACCGGATAATCGTTGCAGAGCTTTAAAGTTTTTGCGGTTTGCGTCTGCCGCTTTCATACCAACCAAAGCCATGAACATTGGAACTAATGGAGCGGTAAGCAGGAAGATTAAACCTGCTGCCCAGTTAACCGGGAACACAACAATAAGAATGACAAAGGGAACTAAGACAGAAAGTGACATTTGCGGCAGGTAACGGGCAAAAAAGTCATGCATGTCTTCAACTTGCTCAAGCAAAAGTGTTGCCCAAGAGCCTGCAGGCTTACCTTTGATATAAGCCGGTCCAAGTTCTCTAAGCTTATCGAGAATAAGCTGTCGAATGTAGACTCGAATCTGCTCACCGCAGCGATATCCAGCAATTTCTCTTCCCCATGAGCACAATGCACGAGTCGCGATGACAATAGCGAGCCCGACAAAGTAAGGGACAAGTTCGTATTTATCAACTTGCTCTATGATCAGGGAGTGAAGGATGGTGGCGAGCAAGGCCGCTTGACCCAGCAATAACACGCTTGAAAATACGCCAAGGCCCACAGCAATCATTAGCCAGCGTTTTGCCAGTTTACTTTGCTGTTTCAGCCATTTATTCAAGCCGCGCTGTTTCTTTTTATCCATTGTGAAGGCTTAATGAGAATTATTATTGCAATTAGAGCGGGGCATTATACAAAAGAAAGCCCCACGGGAATACCGCAGGGCTTTAAGGATTTGAGCTAAAAATGAAAAATATCTTTTAGCAAGTGTAAACTTAGTTGTTGTCAGCTAGCGCATCAAGGAATCGCTCGGCATCAAGCGCGGCCATACAACCTGAACCCGCAGAAGTAATTGCTTGGCGGTAGTTGTGGTCCATAACATCACCTGCGGCAAAAATGCCCGGAATACTCGTTTGAGTTGCGTTACCTTCTAGGCCAGATTGAACGATGATGTAGCCATCTTTCATTTCTAGCTGGCCTTCAAAGATCCCGGTGTTAGGCTGGTGGCCAATCGCAATAAAGGCACCCATAACATCGATCTGTTCGATAACATCTGATTTGGTGTCCTTAATGCGAACACCCGTCACGCCCATTTCATCGCCGACAACTTCTTCGAGAGTACGGTCGGTATGTAAGATGATGTTACCATTCTCGACTTTATCCATCAGACGTTTGACTAAGATTTTCTCTGCTCTGAAGCTGTCACGGCGGTGAATCAAATGAACTTCTGATGCTATGTTAGATAAGTAAAGCGCTTCTTCGACGGCCGTGTTACCACCACCGACTACTGCAACTTTCTGGTTGCGGTAAAAGAAACCATCACAGGTAGCACAAGCTGATACGCCGCGTCCCTTAAATGTTTCTTCCGACTCTAGACCTAAATATTTCGCTGAAGCACCCGTTGAGATGATGAGAGAGTCACAAGTGTATTCACCACTATCGCCCTTAAGACGAAATGGTCTTTGACTAAAATCGACTTCATTGATGTGATCGAAGAGGATTTCCGTTTCGAAACGCTCCGCATGTTCTTTCATGCGATCCATTAAGCCAGGGCCTGTTAAGCCTTCTGGGTCGCCCGGCCAGTTTTCGACTTCTGTCGTAGTGGTGAGCTGACCACCTTGCTGCATGCCTGTTACCAGCACAGGGTTTAGGTTTGCGCGAGCTGCATAAACCGCAGCAGTGTATCCAGCAGGACCTGAACCAAGAATAAGTAATTTACTGTGTTTTACGTCGCTCATATGTGCTCCATCGCGGTGACGCTTCATTATTATCAATCTCTTCCGATTATATGGGGCCAGATATCGAGTTAACAAGAGCTTGAGCAGGAATAAATGGTTATAGATTAGAACGCAATTGTAAGCCTAAATTAAGATTGATTTTTAATTAAGTTATTGAAATGTAGAGGTAAATGACAATGTATAGTGAACTTGTCTAGTTTTCAATTAAACCATATTGAATTATTGGTTTGATAAACTGTTATTTTTTATTTATGTGGTTATATATGCTTTATTTGTAATTTTGTTGGATGTAAAAACTAAATAATCTTGATCTTGCGGGATAAGTGCGCAAATAATAATTGTGAACAAGATGTTAAACATATAACACTTATGTACACTCATTAAGGAGATGATGATGTTGCATACTCGCGAAACAACCCTACAACTCACTAAGCTCAGTGACAATGCCATTGCTCAGCTCGCACCTTCATTTACAAAACTGCCAAACACAGAACATGCAGATGGTAAATACCGATTACGTCGTTACTCGGTGGTCGAGTTTAGAGATGGAAAGGTGGTTGATCTGCAAAAAAATGAGTTCATGCAGACTGATGACATTAATCGCTTTCAAGGTAACGTTGTTCGCCAGTTTGAGCCTGTTGAAACTTCTACTCTAGAAAGTGAAGGCATGCGTGAAATCTGCGAAGTATTTGCACACTCAAATGGCTTGGCGAACGGCCAGGAAATTGAAATTCATCAAATTCGCATATCGGCAGTGTATGACGAAACTCAAGTTGCGCCAGAAGGGGTCCATCAAGATGGGTTTGAGCACATTGCACTGATTGGTATGGGCCGCCATAACATTGAAGGCGGAGATATCATGCTCTACAACAGTTTTAATGAAGCCCCGTTTTTCCGCAAAACGCTTCAGAGCGGAGAAGTTGCGATGCTGGCCGACAACAAACTTTGGCACAACGCGACGCCAATACGCTCTGTTATTGAAGGTGAAGCTGGCCATATGGATGTATTTGTATTAACGGCAAAGGAAGCGGTGAATGAACTTCACTCCTAATTTAGTCAGAGCGCAGTTTAGCGCTTTGCAACAAACCCACAATGACTTACCGATCATTTTCCTAGATGGCCCTGGAGGCTCGCAAGTTCCTCAGTCAGTATTGGAAGCGATGAATGCCTACCTAGGGTTCTACAATTCTAATTTAGGTGGTCACTATTTTTCGAGTCAGCATACTACCGAGTTGATGAGAACTGCTCGAGAGCATGCCGCGGCATTAGTTAACGCAGAGTCGAGTGATAACATCGTTTTTGGCGCCAACATGACATCGTTGACGTTTCAGCTTAGTCGGGCAATTAGTCGCGCTTGGCAGCTAGGTGATGAGATTATTGTTACGGCACTTGATCACTACTCGAATGTGTCTAGTTGGCAGCAAGCTGCGGATGACAAGGGCGCAGTCGTTCACCAAGCAAGAATTAACGAACAAGATTGTACTTTGGATATTGATCACCTGCTTTCTTTGATTAATCAAAATACTAAGCTTATCGCGCTTACTTATGCTTCAAATACGACGGGCTCTATTGTTGATGTGAAACGTGTTGTTGAGGCCGCTCATAAAGTTGGCGCTATGGTGTATGTGGACGCGGTACATTATGCACCTCATCATCTAGCAGACGTGCAGGCGCTTGGTTGTGATTTCTTGGCTTGCTCTGCGTATAAGTTTTTTGGGCCGCATGTAGGCATCGCATATATTGCTCCCAAGTGGCTGCAAACATTACAGCCATATAAGGTTGAACCAGCAACGAACATTGGACCTGGTAGATTCGAGACAGGAACACAGAGTTTTGAAGGCCTTGCCGGTGTCATCGCCGCGGTAAAATATCTTGCGCAATGGGGTTATGATGGCGATCCATTAAGAACTCGCTTAGAAGACTCATTTAAGCAGTTTAATCAGCACGAAAGCGCGATCAGCGAACGTTTCTTAACTCGTTTAGCCGAGTTAAAAGGGGTTAAGCTGTGGGGAAGAAAAGATGCAGATAGTTCGCTTAGGACTCCGACATTTGCTCTAACCTTTGATGATATTTCACCTGAGTATGTTGCTAGAAAACTGGGTGAGCGTAACGTTTGTGTCTGGAACGGCCATTTTTATGCGATGGGACTTGTTAGACAGTTGAACCTAGAGGTGTCTGGTGGTGTCGTTCGTATTGGATTTATGCACTACAACACATTGCAAGAAGTCGATGTTTTGTTCGATGAACTGAAAGCGATACTTGCACAATAAGTAAAAAGACCTCCATATTTAGGAGGTCTTTTTATCTTTATCTTAGTTACTTACTTCGACTTCGTAAGAAGTGAACTTACGGATGTTAATCACCCCCGTATCAAAAATCATATATTGCCCCTTAATGCCTTGTAGTACGCCCGTCACTTCTGGGTTTTTATCGAAGTTGTGAGATACGATTTTAGTTGGATGTTGAGTTACTGGGTAACTGATAGGTGTGATCTCGTCATTCAAAATCTCGATGGCATCGTCTCCAAATTGAGCTCGGATCTCCGCTATTTTGTCAGTGACCAAAGGCAACAGTTCAGCAAATCTCTGTTCTAACGCCATTGGCTCACCATCTCCCTTAAGTAGAGTTCGCCAATTGGTTTTATCCGCAATATGTTTCGCTAACTCAACCTCGATCAAGCCTGAAATGTAACGTGTCTTCACTTTTAAAATAGGCAAGCCTTGAGTCGCGCCTTGGTCAATCCAGCGAGTAGGGATTTGAGTATGACGCGTAATGCCGACTTTCAAACTGGAAGTGTTTGATAGGTAGACGTAATGATCAACCATGCAGTTTTCTTCTCCCCACTGAGGCTCACGGCATGTACCTTGATCGTAGTGACACGTTTCTGGCTTCATGATGCACATATCGCAGCTTGCGAGCTTTTTCATGCAAACAAAGCAGTGCCCTTGAGAATAGCTCTTCTTGGTTTTCTTTCCACATGAGCAACAAAATATGTTGCCAGTATGAGTTAGGGTAATGGATTGCCCGATGAAAGGTTTCAAATCGACAAGCTCATCACCAACTGGAAGGCGGTAGTGAACTTCACCGTCTAAGGAAGCACGCATTTTTCTTAGCGTGCCTTTTGCGATTAAAGACATGACATTGCTCTTTTGTTTTTGTGTGGTTATGTCGCGTATTGTTATTTTTCGACGTTACTGAGTATATCAAAAATATTGAGCGGCGTTGTTATTCCAGTTTTCTATGTAGAACAGAGAAAGAGTCCGCCATTATCCTTACTTTAAAGGATGTTTTTTTAGGACTCACTTCAAGTTTTTATTGAATATGCATCAATAAAAAAGAGATAAAATGGAACTAAAGTTGTAGTATTGCCGGAATGGCGTTTTGTATATATAGAGTATTTGCTAGGAAACCGCGTTGAAGATCATCCATAAAATCATTTTTGTGTTGGTTGTCATTACCATATTAATTTTGCAGCTTTACTGGATGTACGGCAGCACCCTGGTCTATAAAGTGACTCCAAATAAGTTTGATTTTTTACCCACCAATGATCAGGTTGCTGGTGGACACAGTTCATCAGCAATATCCTTTGATGGCGATGCTGCTATTTTGAACTGTGAGTTAGTGAAGTCTCCGGATTACGCTTGGCCATACTGTGGCATTTCTATTGGTTTGACCGATAAAATATTTGAGGGTATGAACTTAGACCATTTTCATACGGTGAAAATGAACATCGATTTTGAACAAATTGATAGCACAAATAGCCCTAGAATGCGTTTCTACCTAAGAAACTTTAATGCGGCTTACTCTCAGCCAGACAACGAATATTCGCAGAAGTACAATGGGCTAGAATACACTCCAGGGTCAGGTGGCGGTTCCATTGATATTCCATTAAAAAACTTGCAGGTCATGACTTGGTGGCTCGCAGACAACAAGATCCCAATTCAACATTCGGCTCCCGAATTTACAAATGTAACCAAAGTAGAGCTAGCCACAGGTTCGGGTCATAATACTGGCCAATATCGAATGAAAATTCATAGCATTGAGCTAATAGGGAACTACGTATCTGCTGAGAGCTTAATGTTTGGGCTACTACTGTTTTGGGTTTCGCTGGCGTTGGTTTATAGCGTCGTCGAGATTCGTAGAAGCCATAAGATGATTCTGCATGCTCATTTTCGTCAAGATCATTTGCGCAGACTTAACAAAGAGCTTAAAGAGCAAAATATCCACTTTGCAGAACTCGCTAATCGAGATGCGCTAACAGGAGCCATGAACCGCCACTCCATAAGAGATTGGTTAGACTCTAACTATGAGAAGGATAACCCTAAAGGTAAGCAACTCTCCGCTCTCTATTTGGATATCGATCATTTTAAATCGGTTAATGACTTATATGGACACTCAATGGGCGACGACATTCTAAGAGAATTTACCATGGTTGTTCTGAGTACGCTCAGTGCAAGTGAACGATTGGTTCGTTGGGGTGGCGAAGAGTTTGTGGTGTTTTGCCCGGGCATAGATTTGCAGGAGGCAGAGCTCATCGCAGAGCGCATTCGCCATAAAGTGGAAGCCCATATCTGGATTCATGGTGACCCGCTAACGACCAGTATTGGTGTTGCTTCGCTTGGTGAAGAACGTACGAACGAGATGCTTACTAGAGCAGATGAAGCTTTGTACATAGCTAAACGCCAAGGACGCAATCGAGTGGTAGTTAGTCAATAGTTGGAGTGGCTGAGGAAAGTGACGTATCCGTATCGAGAGTCACTAACGTGTCATTTTCAATGCTGTTTAGGATAGGCTCTTTTGGACCTAAGAACTTGGGCTTAGTGTGGGTGATATATACATCAAGGAAAGCTTTCGCTCGCGCAAAAATCTCTCGAATACGAACCTTCATTCCAGAGTGTCTTGAAGGACCCGGTACAGCGAAACACTTTGCATTGATATCGTGTGAATTGGCGATAAACAGCGCACGTTCACAATGAAATTTTTGCGAAATAATCAGAAAATTGTCGGTATCAAAAATCTCTTTGGCTCTAACGATAGAATCTAAGGTGCGGAACCCCGCATAGTCTAGAAAGATCTTCTGTTCCGGAACTTCAGCCCTGAGTAAGTCTCGTTTCATCGTCCAAGGTTCATTATAGGAGCGGTGAGCGTTGTCTCCACTGAGTAGGAAGTGGTCGACTTTCTCATTGTTGTAGAGACTGATTGCGGCTTCAATCCGATTGGTATAATACTCATTAAGAATTTTGCCTAAATACTTACTTGTACCTAGTACCACCGCTACATCGAAATGTGAGACGTCTTGTTGGTTAGTGAATAGTTGATCTTTAGCTTGATAAGAGATCCAACGATCAATGACAAACAGTGCCGCACCAGTAAGCATGATAAGAATCAGTAGATACTTTAAAACCTTTAGCGAAAGCGCTAAATAGGTATGAGAATTGCGTTGGCGATGAAAGAGTCGTCTCACTAAATTTGTCGGTTCCGCTGTGCCCATGTTCCAATAACTATAAAACTGACAACTACAATAGAAAACATGATGCCAGCATCCAAATTAGCTAATGTCCGAGCTAGGTAAGGTGTTGCTTTTACAATGATTAAGCCGTAACCAAATGCGTTAATCAAGATGAAAACCACAGTTCTGAGGACAAAGTTGTAATTTCTTAGCGCTCGCCTAACCACGCGGTTAATTTCCCCTCCAGCCATAACTAAAAAGCAGGCGATCAGGGCAGTTGAAAGTTCGGTTAAATATGGGGTTATGTATTTGCCAGCTGGCGAAAGGAATTCAAATATCATCATAACGAATACAGCCCCTAAAAAGGGGCTGCTTAAATTAGTTTAGAACGCTGTGCGTTTGTAACGGCGATAAACTGGTTGCCAAAAACTACCATCGATGGCTTCTTCTAGCGCTTCGTCAGTAATCTCTAGGGCAACACCTTGCTCAATGGCTTTTTTCGCCACGGCAAATGCAATTTTCTTTGAGACAGAGTGAATTGCTTCCAGAGGCGGCAATAGTGCACCTTGGCCGTTAATTGCAAGTGGCGAACAAGTCGCGAGTGCGCGGCTTGATTCCATTAACATTTCATCAGTAACTCGCTTAGCTTGAACTGCCAGTACACCTAGACCAATACCAGGGAAAATGTAGCTGTTGTTACATTGAGCGATAGGGTATGTCTTACCGTCATGAACGACAGGATCAAACGGGCTACCTGTTGCAACAAGTGCTTCACCGTTTGTCCAACGAATAATGTCGTTTGGCGTTGCTTCCACGCGGCTAGTCGGGTTTGAAAGAGGGAATACGATCGGACGAGGGCAGTGTTTATGCATCTCTTTGATCACTTCTTCACTGAATAAGCCCGGAGCACCCGATACGCCCACTAATACAGTAGGTTTCGCATTGCGCATTACATCAAGTAGCGAGTAGCCATTGCTCTCGGATTCCCAGTCGGCTGTTTGGCTATGCTTTTGCACCAAACGCTGTTGGAAGTCGAGTAAGTTAGGCATACCTTCTTGTAGCAACCCCCAACGGTCAACCATGAATACTTGAGAGCGAGCTTGCTCGTCAGAAATACCCTCTGAAACCATTTGAGCGATGATCGCTTCAGCGATACCACAACCCGCAGAACCAGCTCCTAGGAAGGTTACACGTTGCTCTGAAAGTTTGCTGCCCGCTGCCTGACATGCCGCAAGAAGTGAACCAACGGTAACGGCTGCTGTACCTTGAATGTCATCGTTGAAACAACATACTCGGTCTTTGTAACGCTCAAGTAGAGGCATCGCGTTCTTCTGAGCGAAATCCTCGAACTGGATTAGCGCATCAGGCCAACGGCGTTGAACCGCTTGCATGAATTCTTCAACGAACGCATCGTACTCAGCGCCAGTAATACGCGGGTGGCGCCAGCCCATGTACATTGGGTCAGCAAGACGTTGGGGGTTGTTTGTACCGACATCAAGTACGATAGGTAGCGTGTAAGCTGGGCTGATGCCGCCACAAGCGGTGTACAGAGCAAGCTTACCAATTGGAATGCCCATACCACCGATACCTTGGTCACCCAGACCAAGAATACGCTCACCATCGGTTACAACGATGACTTTTACGTTGTGGTTTGATGCATTGTTAAGAATGTCATCAATGCGATCACGGTTAGCGTAAGAAACGAATAGGCCACGTCCACGTCGGTAGATGTTAGAGAAGTTCTCACAGGCGGCACCTACTGTTGGCGTGTAGATGATAGGCATCATTTCTGAGATGTGGTTTTGAACCAGACGGTAGAAAAGCGTTTCGTTGGTGTCTTGGATGTTGCGTAAGTAGATATGCTTGTCCATATCGCTTTCGAAATTGCAATATTGTTGGTAAGCACGCTCTACTTGCTCTTGAATGGTTTCCGTGTTTTCTGGCAACAGGCCTTCAAGGTTAAAAGACTTTCTCTCTTGTGCGGTAAATGCACTGCCTTTGTTGAGCAACGGCGTACTTAGCAGCGCGGGACCAGCATAAGGAATATATAAAGGGCGTTTATCGTTATTCATCACTTGCCTTAAATAGGGTGTAGGGCCAATAGACCAATTGGAAACAGGACATGAAAATGATAGGGATTCAATGCTGTGTTGTAAACTGATAATCCTGCAAAGTAGCCCAGTTTCAAGATATACTTCACGGCCCAGCCGTTAACTAGATACAAACGATGAACGACCTGCCAATTAACGCCATTAAAACCACGTTTTTACACCAGATTCAGACTCATGATCTTATTGTTGAAGCTGAAACTGGTTCGGGAAAATCCACCTGTTTACCCGTTTGGGCGGCAGAGTCTGGGAGAGTGTTAGTTGTTGAACCAAGACGTATTGCTTGCACCTCGCTCGCTCAGTTTATAGCAGAGCAAAAAAATGAGCCGCTTGGTTGTTCTGTGGGGTACGCAATTAAGCTAGAAAATTGCTGTGATGAGAATACTCAAATTGTATTCGTCACACCAGGGGTAGCGTTACGCTGGTACGCTGAAAATCGGCTAAATGATTTTTCCACTATTATAGTCGATGAGTTTCATGAAAGGCGTTGGGATACGGATCTGCTGGTTGCTCTGCTCACAAAAGAAAAAACGAAACGTTTGGTGGTCACTTCCGCAACTATTGAAGGCAACAAGTTAGCAACCTACATTGGGGCGGAACGTCTATATGCAGAAGGTCGCAATTACCATGTTTCTATTGGTCACCGAGCTACTGACTCTCGTCAACTGCCTGACGGGCGTAATCTAGAAAAAAGAGTAAAGGCTGAAGTTGAAGCTTTGCTCGATGTAGAAGGCGATATCTTGGTATTTCTACCTGGCCGTAAGGAGATCACTCAATGTCAATCGGAGCTCAAGTCGATTGAAAACATTATAGTGACTCCATTACATGCGTCAGTGACTGATGAGCAGCGTCAACGTGCATTAAATCAACAACCCATTAAAAAAGTGGTCTTAGCTACCAATGTTGCTGAAACTTCGCTTACGATTCCAAACATTGTCGCTGTGATCGATTCTGGACTTGAGCGCCGTACTGAACAGCGAAATGGGCGCACAGCTTTAAGCTTAAAGCATATTTCTAAAGCCAGTGCGAAGCAGCGAAGTGGTCGAGCTGGCCGAGTTATGGATGGTATTTGCATCCGTTTGTATGGTGAACATGCTGCATTAGTCGAAGTGACACCACCAGAACTGCACCGTGAAACACTAACAGAGGCAATGTTAGCTTCAGCAAGTTGCGGTTATGCGATTAGCGAGCTTAAGTTCCTCGAACCGCTGCCCGAAAAGTCGTTTAACCAAGCGACCAATATACTTCGTGCTATGAACGCTATTGATGAGCAAGGCTTAGCGACAGAGCATGGACGTACTATTTACACGCTGCCAATTGATGCTCTCTATGCGGATTTAGTAAGCCGCATGCCAACGAAGCCGCTTAAAGAAGCCATGGTTGATCTTACTGCCGTATTAGCGACTCCAGCTAGCCTATATCGATTGTCTTCAAACGAAGAGTTATTAGAGAAGTTAAGCATAGAAGAGCCGCTGGGCTGTGATGGTCAACTGGCGATCCGACTGATTCGTGGAGATGTTGTTTCCGGAGTGACTGTTGACAGCGAAGTCATCAAAGAGGCGCGAGGCTTGTCTAATCAGATGAGAGAGGCATTTGAGTTACCGCAATTGTCTGTGGCTTCACGCTATGAGCACCGGTTGTTAGTTGAAGCCATTGCTAGTTTACATCCGGAGTTACTGTTTGTTCGGAGAGAGAAACGTCAAGAAGCGATGTCTAATGGGCATTTTGAGGTGGTGCTAGGGCGAAACTCAAGACTTAAGAATCAAGCACAAGCTGCGATCATATTAGACACACATAGTCTCCCGGGGAGAGGGGTTAAGCAGACGTTAAACCTCGCGACTGTCACCATGCCAGCTGATCTAACCATCATTGATAATCTGGGATTAGGGGATTGGCAGCAAGGGGATGTCGTGAATGTTGATGAACAGCCAATGCTCAATTTAGAGCTCAACTATGCTGGGCGCGTTGTCGCGACCCGTTTAGAGCCTGCGCAGGGTGAGTTTGCGATTAAACCTCTGTTAGAAGCCGTTATGCGGGGAGAGATGTTGCCTGGCTTCGCAGCAGAAATGAATAGGCAGATAGAACATTGGAAGTTGTATATTGCTTTGGGGCTTGCTGAGCAAGATCATAATACTGAGTCCCTCACTTTTGAAAGTTGGTTCAGTGAACAGTTAGAAATGTTGGAACTTAGTGAAGTTTCAGAGCTAGAGCTATTTGGGCCGGAGGACTTCGAGTTTTCAGGAATACCTTATTGGGAGTATGATGACTTCTCTCAAACCTACCCGTTTGAGCTTCAATTAGGTGACTTAAATCTAAATGTAGAATACCACGCCAAGAAGAAGCTGATTTATGTCGTCTATAAAAACGGTCTTCGCAAAGGAGATCCTAAACGGTGGGAACTTCCTAAATGGCAAGGTTGGCGTGTGCAGTACAAAAAAGCCAGCCGTATTGTAGATGTACGCTAAACGTTTGAAATTATTTGATGACCAAAATATTAAGCAACCGATTTCTTATTTATTCAGGTTGTTCACATGTTGTTACAGGATTGGTTTTTATATAGCTTTTTCAAACGGAGAAGGGGTATAAAAGACTATTGTTTTATATCCTATTGCTATATCCAGCCTGATGGTGGATATTTGGAACACTGTGTTGCCGTTATTACGGGGGATGATATGGAGCATCAAGGCAAGACAAGTGTCGTGTTTGACTATACTTCTTTTCTCGGAGCCTCGTGTAGTAAGAGATGGACTTTCTTAGAAGCGATGAGCACTTTTGCGCCAATCTTTAGCTTGGCTTGGAAGAATACGATTAAAGATTCAGTATCGGTTGAAGACCGCTTGTGGGAACAAGCGTTAAAGTCACTGTCAGCGAGTCGAAGTGATGAGGTTAATATTGTCACATTGGTTCAGTTAGCGAAAAGTGAAGGCATAGAAGAAATCAAACTAGTGATGCCTTACGAGTTAGATAACGATCAACTAGAGCGCATGAGTAACCGATCTCATGCAAACATCGAGCGATTACAGCAAGATGAGTTTATGATTACTCTATAAGGCCTCAGCAGAGGCCTTTCTCTTTTAAGGGGGTTTCTAACTCAAGCATTAACAAAATTCTTTGCGTCAGGACACCCATAAGTCTTTAAAACAACGCTATATTATAGTTATAAGCACAACAGTTATCTTCACTGTCGTCGTAAGAGCGAATAGCAGAGGTAAGCATGGACGCAAAAAATTATAAATGGCTAGCTCCCTTCATTTTGACCTTTTCAATTAACACTTATGCTGACGAAGCTTCAGACTATCAGTCGATGGATTATGAATACCTTTACGCTGAAGTGAGTGCAGGCTCGTTGGACGAGTACATAGGCGTTAATAGTGATGTATCTTCGTTTGTGCTTGGCGGTCACTATCAGGTGATGGATGATTTGTTTGTGACGCTTGAGTATGAAGCGCGATACATCCATCCAGATGAGACAACGACAGAAATCTATACTTTGCTTCCTGGTGCGTTCTACCGTTATGAGGTTGTTGAAGGGTTAGACTTTCTTGCTGGTATGAAAACAGGCCTACTTTGGGCACATCAAACCAATAATGAAACGGACAAATCGATATCCAAAGACAACCGATTTATGATTACAGGCAGCGCTGCGTTGCGCTATAACATTTCTGAAAACTGGGATGTTGAAGGTTCTGCAGAGATTCGACGAAGTGACGTTTTGGACGAAGAAGTTTATATCTTGCGAGGGGATTACTTCCTCACAGCTAGAATATCGCTCGGCGGTTTTTACAAGCATAGACATAAAGATACAGCGACAACAAACGAAGGCGGGTTGTCGATGAGGTTTTATTATTAGGCTTTTCGGCCGAGAAAAGAAAAAGCCAGCTTACCGCTGGCTTTTACGTATCTTTAGGTTCGGATTATAGTACCGCAGCGATCCCTTTACACAGTGGCAGCATGTTTGCTTTCGTCATACCTGCTACGCTGATGCGACCAGAACCGACGATGTAAATACCAAACTCTTCTTTCAGGCGGTTTACTTGCTCTTTGCTTAAACCCGAGAAAGAGAACATACCGTTTTGACGTTCGATGAAGCTAAAGTCAGCATCAACACCTTGCTCTTTCAACGTGCTAACAAATAATTCGCGCATCTCTTGGATACGGTCACGCATTTCCGCGACTTCTGCTTCCCACTCTGCGCGCAGTTCAGCGTTATTCAGAATGTGAGTCACGACAGCACTACCGTGAGCTGGTGGGTTCGAGTAAATAGAACGGATGATAGCTTTTACTTGAGAGAACGCAGTGCTGGCAACTTCTTCAGATTCAGCAACAAGTGTGAATGCGCCTACACGCTCATTATATAGGCCGAAGTTTTTCGAGAATGAACTCGCGACTAGAATCTCTTTGTTGTATTGAGCAAAGATGCGTAGACCTTGAGCGTCTTCTTCAACACCTTTCGCAAAACCTTGGTATGCAAAATCAAACAGTGGAAGTAACTTTTTGTCTGCCACTAGCTTAGCTAGCACTTCCCACTCTTCTGCTGTTGGATCGATACCCGTAGGGTTGTGGCAACAGCCGTGCAGAAGAACAATATCACCTTCGGATGCTTTTTCTAGATCCGCAACCATAGAAGCGAAGTCTTTGTCTTTTGTTTCTGCGTTGTAGTAGCTGTACTGGGCAGTTTCGATACCTGCGGCAGTAAATACGCCGTTATGGTTTGCCCATGTAGGGTTACTGATCCAAATCTTTGCGTCGCCTAGCTGGCGTTTAATAAATTCACCAGCAACACGAAGTGCACCAGTACCACCTGGAGCTTGCGCTGTTTTTGCTGACTTGCTTGCAACGATGTCTGAATCTGCCCCAAACAGAAGCTTCTGAACAGCTAGAGCGTATTCTGCTGTGCCTTCGATCGTTAAGTAAGACTTAGTTTTTTCCGTTTCAATTAAAGCAGCTTCAGCTTTTTTAACGGTTGCAAGAACAGGCGTTTCACCTTGCTCATTTTTGTAAATACCAACGCCAAGGTTGATTTTCTCTGCACGAGCGTCTTTTTTAAACTCTTCAGTAAGGCCAAGAATAGGATCAGCTGGAGCAGCAACTACTTTTTCAAACATTTTGATCATCCGTGTTAGTCGAAGTGGGTATACCGCTATTTATACCTTTCTCCCTACTTAGGTACAACCGTTAATGAGTACGAAAGTAAACAAAATTTCTATTTGGGTGCGATTTTAATTGAACTCACTATTTCTATGAGTTTTTTGTCATGTACATGCGTTGAATCAAGCATAGGGTTTTCATTTATCTTTCTATGTTGATGATTTTGTCACCGCTCATAAACGGATTGTAAGCGATGAAACCCATGCAATTTCTCAATGTTAAGCCGTATTACCATTCTTCATATGTGAGGAATTTAATAATCTAGCTGTCGAAACAACCATAAAGGAGAGACAGGGTGTTTAGAAATACATTAGTGGTTTTGTCATCGGCACTTGCGATTACTGCATGTGGAGGCGGTAGCAGTGGCGGCAGTGATAGCGGCTCAGTTAATGAAAACTCAGGGTCAACAGATCAAGTTTCAACTTACTCTGGCTCACTTGTAATTCCCGAAGGGCTCAATGCAAGAAGTGCGCGAGCTATAACGCGTGATACGTTTATAGCCTATAGCGCTGACTGTCCTAACGTACCGGATGGTTATCAGCCTATGGCCAATGCGACCGTTAGTATGGAAGATGCCGATGGCAATCAAATCGGTGAGGCAACGACTAGTGACGCTTGTGGTGTATTTACACTACAGATAGACATAGATGAAGAGGTCAATGAAAGTTCGGTAATCAGTGCAAACCTTGATGGCTTTAAAGAGCTAAAAGCTCACGCTGAAAACTTTGAACAAAGTGATACCGATAACGTAACAGATGTGGTCGCCTCAACGATACCTGCATCGGCGACATACGCTATTAGTGCGATCCAAAAAGCAAGCGGTGATGAGTTAATGTTCTCTGTAACAGATACGGTCACTAATAATGCCGTTATACAGTTAACCAAATCAGCATTTACGGTGAGCGTAAATGATCAACCGTTGACGATTTCTTCACTAAATTCATCTGACCAATTAGGTGTGGCAAGTAGTAATGTTATTGCATTGGATGGCAGTGGCTCAATGTATTCTTCAGTAACTGACGAGAATGGTGACGCTGTGACTGATGCTAATGGTAATACATATTCATTGCATCGCTTGACGGCTTTAGCTGCGCATCAGTTTGTTTCAGAAAAAAGCGATTTTGATGAAATTGGTATAATGGCATTCGACCATGATGTGGAGCTTATCAACAATACAGTGTTGGCTGATTACTCGTTTTCGGACATTGATGGCGATAACGTAGTCTTCGATTACTCAGACGAGAGTTTTGTGAGTGATAAAAGTAAATTGCACTTTGCCGTTGATTTTTACAACCCTGAGTCTCACATGTGGATGGGAAGCCAAGTGGATGCAAGTCATGCCTCTCGCACTGATGGAATCAATAGTACAAATAGTTATTATCGCTGGGGTGGCGGTACTGAGCTTGAAGGCGCAATTGGTGATTCTTTAGCTGCACTTCTATTACGTAATAATGCCATCAAACGAGTATTTGTGATGACTGATGGTAACAGTACGTTCAGAGATAGAGCTGGTTTGATTGATACAGCTGTCGCTAATTCTATTCCTGTCCACTCAGTTGCCGTTGGCGCAGGAGCAAATGAAATCGACCTTAAGGAAGTCTCTGAGCAAACAGGCGGTGCATACTATAAAATTGTTGATGAACAAAACTTGGTTGGGATCTACTCTTCATTGCAAACAACCATTAAGTATGCGTATTTAGCGCAGATAAGTACTCCGCTTCAGGCTGGCGATGTAGTGAAACTCAGCTTAGAAGTTAATGGTGAAACTGTTGAGCGTACTATCACGATTCAATAGAACCAAAAAGCGCCTGATACATCAGGCGCTCTTCAACTCTTGTAGGCTACGCCTAAGAAACTTTATTCAATTCCATTTCGTTCTCTTTTCGTTCCATATCCCGATATTTGTCAGCGATAGCGACAAACTCATGTTCAATAGCTAAGAAGGCGTCTACCAGTTCAGGATCAAAGTGACTACCATTCCCTTCTAAAATGATCGCTTTTGCTTTCTCATGACTAAAGGCTTTTTTGTAAACGCGCTCTGAAATGAGAGCATCGTATACATCAGCAATCGCCATCAAACGGCCCGATAAAGGAATATCCTGGCCGCTCAGTTGATTTGGGTACCCTGAGCCGTCCCATTTCTCATGGTGGGTTAACGAAATCTCTTTTGCCAACTGAAGGAAGCTATTGCTGCCTAACTGTTTCTCTGCCATTGAGAGAGCTTGTGCCCCAATTTCTGGATGGCCTTTCATTATTTCAAACTCTTCATCAGTCAACTTCCCGGGTTTTAGCAGAATACTGTCAGGGATACCGACTTTACCGACATCATGGAGAGGAGCCGACTTATAGAGTAACTCAATGTAGCTCGGTGTCAGCAATGCCTTATGTTGCCCAAATTGACTTAGGTAGTTTGCTAGCGCGCGAATATACTCTTGAGTACGCAAGATATGCGCGCCAGTTTCATTGTCTCTAGATTCAGCTAGTGCAGACAAGCTGATGATGGCGACGTCACGAGTGGTTTTTACCTCTTCTTGGCTTGATTGTAAGCTGTCGAGCATTTCATTGGTTAGAGACGCCATTGAACCAAGTTCATTATATTCAAAGATTGGTAGGCGAGTATCGGTTTTGCCCTTGGTTACTTCAACTAATGAACACTCTTGAGCAAGTAATATCTTCTTCATCAGTTTTGACCATAGGACCATAATCGTTATTGCATACGCACCGAGTACTACGGAAATATAGATAAACTCCTTAATGACGCTTATTTTTCCTGTACCATCCAGTACACGCTCTGGATTATGCTCGAGCCAGAAGATATCTTTCACGGCGATCATCGCTAACATTGTTGTTAACGTAATTAGCAGCAAGCTAACCATCATGATCATCTGCTTAACTAATGATTGTCTTTCTCCATTGAGCGTGAAGCTATAATTCTGGTCGCCGGATATTTGCTCAAACTGATTGAGTTTAGCGACTAACTGAAGAATAAGACCGGTGAAAAAACCGAAGAGAGTGAGTCCAAATAGTACTTTTAGATTGCTATCTAAGGTGAAGTCATACTGTAGGTTGTAAAAAATAGCCAGGGGGATGCTTCCAAAGAAAAACAGAGTGGCGTCAAGGCGAGCCAGGCGATTTTCGTGGACGAGAGAATGTTCTTTAAGCAGGAAATGTCTGAATAGGAAGATACCCAAAAAAGTGATGGCGACGTGAAGTAAGATCTCACTCGCGGTCAGGGTTTCAAGCATAGGGCATACACGGCCACCGTATGTACCAAAAATAAGTGCGGCTATCACGTACAATTTAACTGTGAGAGACACGTTATAATTAGAGTTCACCATTTTCTAGCCCTTAGGTTATCGCTATCCCTTTGTGATAATTCTAGACATCCATAGTCGTTATCAATAAAAAAGACCCGGAATCATATCGGTAAATTTCGAAAATTAATACATTTTTACAACATTAGCATTAGTGTGGGAATACAACTAAAGATAGTGTAGGGCAGAACGGTGAGGTTGAATGCGTAAATGTTGCGTGCGCGGAGGCACGCAACAGAGGTAAATGGCTGGTTATTTCTTAAGATTGATTTCTGATTCGCGCGCTTGAGTTTCAATATCAGGATTTGAACTTAGCTTACTTTTAGCCCATTCGTTTAGGTGAGATAGAATCGCTTTCACCGCGTGTTGCTCAGTTGGCTTTTCACCTTCCGTCAACTCAATATCTTGACGAGGGTGAGAACCAGTCGCGTCTTCGGCGATGTGCAGCCAATCTGGGTGCCAGTAGTAAGGTTGGCCAGATGGAGATGTCCAACTGTGAACACCATTACTTTCGCCTTTGTATTCGATATGAGTTTCGTTGTATTTAGTCATTATAATTATCCATTTAGTAAGGTTATTCAGTTCACTAAAGAGTGATAAATGTAACAAAGCATTAAATAATTAATGTGACCAATCTCAACAAACGGAGTCCGCTATAACGAATGAATGGAAGATTCGTGCTCTAGCACTGACTTTGATTCCGATTGTGGTATGTTTGCCTGCATTGATGAGAGGGAAGTATGAATCGCTATCAAGAGTTGGCCGACGATATTAAGCAACAAATCATGAGTAACACTTGGCGTGCTGGAGAAAAAATTCCATCAGTGCGCAAGGCAAGCCAAAACTATTCAGTGAGTGCGGCGACGGTTCTACAAGCCTATCAACTACTTGAATCAGAGGGCTGGTTGATTGCTAAGCCACAATCTGGATACTTTGTCACCTCACAAATGGAGCGAGTTGACGTCGGTGAGTCGCCTAGTATCCGACCTGCGTATAATGATGAACTGTATGAGTTTTTGCAGACCAACATTCACTCTACTGTCGCACTAGGGTCGGCACTTCCTGCTCCTGACTTGTATCCCTTCGCTACGTTAACACGGCATCTAGCAAGTGCAGGGCGTAAGATGTCGTCACAGTCCATTATTCAAGACATGCCACCAGGCAATGAAGATCTCAGGCGTATAATCGCGCAGCGTTACCTCAATCAAGGTGTCAACATTTCGGCAGACGATATAGTAGTGACTGCAGGGGCAATGGAAGGGCTAAACTTAAGCTTGCAAGTCTCGACGCGTCCAGGTGACAAGGTTGTTATAGAGTCCCCCTCTTTTTATGGCGCTCTACAAGCTGCCAAACGACACCACTTATCTGTCTTGCCAGTACCCATGGGGACTGAAGGTGGAATTGATATGGCTGCGCTGGAAAAAGCTTTCCAACAGGGGGCGAAATCAAGTTGGTTAATGCCTAACTTCCAGAACCCGACAGGGGTTACGTTAAGTGATCACGTTAAGCAGCGCATTGTCGAGTTAGCGAACCAATATGATGTGATTCTGATTGAAGATGATGTCTATTCTGAACTCTATTTTGGTGATCAAAAACCGAAACCATTGAAATTTTGGGATACGCAAGATCGAGTTTTGACATGTGGCTCGTTCTCCAAATCTCTATGCCCTGGATATAGGATTGGCTGGGTGGTTAGCCGCCAATTTGGTAAGCAAATACAAAAGCAGCAGCTGATTTCAACGTTGTCGGGTAGCTCTCCAGTACAACAAGGTGTGGCTCATTATCTTCAGTATGAAAGCTACGATAACCATCTGCGTAAACTTCGGCGACTCATGCAGGAAAGGCAAAATGATTACGTGGAGTATATTCATCACAACTTCCCTGAATGTTGCCGCGTTCACACACCTGAAGGTGGCTATTTTCTGTGGTTAGAGCTGGGCAGAGATCTAGATAGTTACGAGCTGTATCAAGAACTAAAACAAGAAGGCATTTCAATTGGATATGGAAGATTGTTTAGCTCGCAGCAACAGTATCAGAACTGTATAAGATTAAATGCCTCATTTGAATTTGAGAGCAATATCAAAGCGGCATTAGATAGAGTCGCGCAAAAAGTGAGAGTTTAAGAAACGGCAAAGACTGTTTGGCTGTTTATCGTAGAAACTGTACTGCTATGGTTTCGCTTTTCCATGTTTCAATATCTGCGTTCTGACGAGATGAGGTTGAGCATGGAAAAGCAAAGTACAAAGCATGAATTTCGTTTAATTGGCATTGCCATTGTGTGCGCGGGGCTGTTGGTATTTGGCCATCTGATTTTGGCTAAATCATTTGCCGAGTCGGCATGGACTGAGTATACCGCAGCGGCAATTCCTTTCGTTATGCTGGGCTTGTGTTGGTTAAGCATACGTTACGCAACCAAAGCAGATGGAAATAGCCATTAAGTCTTAAAAATTCAGCCTCGATAGAGGCTGAAGATCGTTATTGACCATGTTTGTCATTGAGATGGTCGATGATTGCTTGTTTAGCGTGCTCTTCACTTGGCGTCTCACCGCTTTCTATATCAAGTGGCTTTTTGCCATGCATCCCTGTGATGTCTTCTGCGATATGTAACCAATCAGGATGCCAGTAATAGGGTTGACTACCTTGCGGGTGATCCCAGCTATGTACGCCTTCTTCAACACCGTTATATGAAAGATCTTCGATTTTGAATAGTTTCATTTTTTATCTCTCTATTATCTTGAAGATACCTTTACATTAGCTCGTTTGTTGCTGATTTTCTAATATCAAACTTGATAAGTAAGTGTGCAAAACGCGTTGTTAATGTGCCGTGCTGAAGACATAAAAAAACCTCCGACAATGCGGAGGTTTTTACATTCAAATCGAGAAGCGATTAGAAGTTTGCAGAGCGTGGCGTACGTGGGAACGGGATCACGTCACGAACGTTGCCCATGCCAGTAACGTAAGATACTAGACGCTCAAAGCCAAGACCGAAGCCTGCGTGTGGCACTGTGCCGTATTTACGTAGATCGCGGTACCAGTTCATGTGCTCTGGATCGATACCGACTTCACGCATACGCTCGTCAAGAATATCCAGACGCTCTTCACGCTGAGAACCACCGATGATCTCACCGATACCCGGAGCTAGTACGTCCATTGCAGCTACCGTCTTACCATCATCGTTAGCACGCATGTAGAATGCTTTGATGTCTTTCGGGTAGTTCTTCACGATTACAGGTGCTTTGAAGTGCTCTTCAGCTAGGAAACGCTCGTGCTCAGAAGACATATCGATACCCCATTCAACAGGGAACTCGAACTCACGACCAGAATCTAGCAAGATTTGGATTGCGTCAGTGTAGTCAACTTGAGCGAAGTCAGAAGAAACGAACTGCTCTAGACGAGTAATTGCTTGTTTGTCGATACGCTGAGCGAAGAACTCAAGGTCATCACGACACTCTTCGAGTACCGCTTTGAATACGAACTTAAGCATATCTTCAGATAGCTTAGCGATATCTTCTAGGTCAGCAAATGCAACTTCAGGCTCAACCATCCAGAACTCAGCTAGGTGGCGGCTTGTGTTTGAGTTTTCAGCACGGAACGTAGGACCGAACGTGTAAACTTTGCTTAGTGCACAAGCGTAAGCTTCTGCGTTTAGCTGACCTGATACCGTTAGGAATGTCTCTTTACCGAAGAAATCTTCGTTGTAATCAACATCGCCTTTCTCTGTGCGAGGTAGGTTTTCCATGTCTAGCGTAGAAACGCGGAACATCTCACCAGCACCTTCTGCATCAGAAGCTGTGATCAGTGGAGCAGATACCCAGAAGAAACCTTGCTCGTGGTAGAAGCGGTGAATTGCTTGAGATAGGCAGTTACGAACACGCGCAACAGCACCGATTACGTTAGTACGTGGACGTAGGTGCGCTACTTCACGAAGGTACTCGATAGAGTGACGAGTCTTCGCCATTGGGTAAGTTTCTGCGTCTTCAACCCAACCAACAACTTTAACGTCAGTTGCAGCAAGTTCGAAGTCTTGACCTTTCGCAGGAGACTCAACAATCTTACCAGTTACTTCAACAG